>NZ_JBFUIF010000002.1:0-246606 GCF_056402015.1 Allobosea sp. P4_C6 | reverse complement strand
GTCCGGGACGCGAAGCCCGCAATCCCATCCGGCCCACGATGCCTCGCGAAGCCCCTCGGTCGGATAGGACGCGCGCAGGATAGGCATGGGTTCGCGGGGCGGGGATAAGTTTGGGCTCAGCGGCGCCGCCGGGCCGAGGCGTCATGCTCGGGCTTGACCCGAGCATCTCATGCTTCAGGAGTTTCCTGCGCCCTTTCTGATCGAGATGCTCGGGTCAAGCCCGAGCATGACGTGGCAACGGCCCTGATGCCGTATTTTGCGGCGGTAGGCCCCATTCGCTCCGTCCTGTTTTCCGCACGATAATCCGCTTGCACGAACAGTCCTTTTGACATAAAGATATCTTTATATCTTTTTCTCGAGCCGAGGGAGTGCGAACGCGTGCGGCAGCCGACGGCATTGTCCTCCGATGTGCTTCTCGCCGGCTTGCGGGCCGCGGGCGAGGAGACCCGCCTGCGCATTCTCGCGCTGCTGTCCGAGGGCGAGCTCTCGGTTTCGGACCTGACCGATATCCTCGGCCAATCGCAGCCGCGCATCTCGCGCCATCTCAAGCTTCTGGCCGAGGCCGGGCTGGTCCGGCGCTCGCGCGAGGGGGCCTGGGCCTTCTTCCGGCTCGACGAGACAGGGCCGGGCGGCGCCTTCGCCGCTTCGCTCGCCGCATGGCTCGATCTGAGTGACCCGGTGCTCGCCGCCGATCGCGAGCGGCTCGCCGCCGTGCGGACGACGCGGGCGGAGGCGGCGCAGAGCTATTTCGCCAGCGTCGCGCGCGACTGGGACCGGCTGCGCAGCCTGCATGTGCCGGACCATGCCGTGGAGGCGGCCGTCGAGGAGGCGGTCGGCGAGGGCACACCCGGCGCCATGCTCGATCTCGGCACCGGCACCGGCCGGATGCTGGAGCGGATCGCGCCGAAGTTCGGCCGCGCCGTAGGCGTCGACGCCAACCATGCGATGCTGGCGGTGGCGCGCGCCAATCTGGAGCAGGCTGGGCTTTCGCGCGTCGAGCTCAGGCAGTGCGACATCTACGCGCTGCCCTTCGCGCGCGGCTCCTTCGACCTCGTCGTCATCCATCAAGTGCTGCACTTCCTCGACGATCCCGCACGCGCCGTGCGCGAGGCGGCGGCGATGCTGGCGCCGGGCGGGCGATTGATCGTCGTCGATTTCGCCCCGCACGACATGGAATTCCTGCGGACCGAGCATGCGCATCGCCGGCTCGGCTTCTCGCGCGTGCAGATCGCGGGCTGGTTCGCCGAGGCAGGCCTCGCCTGCGACCTTTCCCGCGAAGTCACCCTGGCCGATGGCGGCTCCGGCCAGCTTCCGGTCATGCTCTGGCGCGGACGCGACCGGCGCGTCCAGGCCGATCCCCCGGTTCGTACGATCGATTTCGAGGTTGCGTGATGAACGCCTTTCGCCCCAGCCGTCACGGCACACGCCGCCCCCGGGTCTCCTTCGAGTTCTTCCCGCCCAAGACGGCGGAGATGGAAGTCGCGCTGTGGGAATCGGTGCGCCGGCTCGAGCCGCTCGCTCCGGGCTTCGTCTCGGTGACCTACGGCGCCGGTGGGTCCACCCGTGAGCGCACCCACGCCACCGTCAAGCGCATGGTCGAGGAGACCGGGCTGAAGCCGGCCGCGCATCTGACCTGCGTCTCCGCTTCGCGGGCGGAAGTGGACGATGTCATCCGCTCCTATTGGGATGCCGGGGTGCGCCATGTCGTGGCGCTGCGCGGCGACCCGGCCGGCGGCCTCGGCACGACCTACGAGCCGCATCCGGAGGGCTATGACCAGACCTCTGATCTCGTCGCGGGCCTGAAGCGCATCGGCGATTTCGAGGTCACGGTCTCCGCCTATCCGGAGAAGCATCCGGAGGCGGCCTCGCTCGATGCCGATATCGACGCGCTGAAGAAGAAGGTCGATGCCGGCGCGACGCGGGCTATCACCCAGTTCTTCTTCGATAACGACGTCTATTTCCGCTATCTCGACAAGGTCCGCGCGAAGGGCATCGAGATCCCGATCCTGCCCGGCATCGTTCCCGTTCAGAATTTCAAGCAGACGGCGAATTTCGCCCGCAAGACCGGCGCCAGCGTGCCGCAATGGCTGGCCGATCGCTTCGAGGGGCTGGAAGACGATGCCGCGACGCGCCGGCTGGTGGCCGCCGCCGTCTGCGCCGAACAGGTGCTCGACCTGATCGACCGAGGCGTCGGCGACCTGCATTTCTACACGATGAACAAGGCCGACCTCGTCTATGCCATCTGCCATCTCGTCGGCTTGAAGCCCGAGAAGCCGGCGGCGCAGGCGGTGGCGGCGGAGTAAGCCTATGACTGACTTCAAGGCAGCCCCGGTCGATGGGGCCGAGATCGATCGCTCGCTGCGCGAGGCCGCACGGCAGCGCATCCTCGTGCTCGACGGCGCGATGGGCACGCAGATCCAGGATCTGAAGCTCACCGAGGCGGATTTCCGCGGCGAGCGCTTCAAGGGCTGGAACCACGACCTCAAGGGCAACAACGACCTGATCGCCCTGACGCTGCCGGACGCGCTGCGCGACATCCACCTCGCCTATTTCCGGGCGGGCGCCGACATCGTCGAGACCAACACCTTCTCCGGCACCTCGATCGCCCAGGCCGATTACGGCATGGAGGCGCTGGTCTACGAGCTGAACGTCGAATGCGCGCGCATCGCCCGCGAGGCGGCGGCGATCGCCCAGACCGAGGACGGGCGCCGCCGCTTCGTCGCCGGCGCCATCGGCCCGACCAACCGCACGCTTTCGATCTCGCCGGACGTGAACAATCCCGGCTTCCGTGCCGTGACCTTCGACCAGGTGCGCGACGCCTATGCCGAGCAGGTGAGGGGCCTGATCGACGGCGGCTCCGAGCTGCTGCTGATCGAGACGATCTTCGACACGCTGAATGCCAAGGCCGCGATCGTGGCGATCGAGGAGGTCTATCGCGAGCGGGGCATCCGCCTGCCGGTGATGATCTCCGGGACGATCACCGATCTCTCCGGCCGCACCCTTTCGGGCCAGACGGTCGAGGCCTTCTGGAACGCGGTGCGCCATGCCGCGCCGCTGACCGTGGGCCTCAATTGCGCGCTGGGCGCACGCGAGATGCGCGCGCATATCAAGGACATGTCGCGCGTCGCCGACACGCTGGTCTGCGCCTATCCCAATGCCGGCCTGCCCAACGAGTTCGGCCTCTATGACGAGCGCCCGGAAGCGACGGCGACGATGCTCGCCGAATTCGCCGATGCGGGCTTCGTCAACGTCGTCGGCGGCTGCTGCGGCACCACCCCGGACCATATCCGCGCCATCGCCGAGGCCGTCGCCGGCAAGGCGCCGCGCCAGATGCCGGAGGTGAAGCCCTATCTCAGGCTCGCGGGGCTGGAGCCCTTCACGCTCGACGAGACCATCCCCTTCGTCAACATCGGCGAGCGCACCAACGTCACCGGTTCCGCCAAGTTCAGGAAGCTCGTCACGGCCGGCGACTATGCGGCTGCGCTCGACGTGGCGCGCGAGCAGGTCGGCAACGGCGCGCAGGTCATCGACATCAACATGGATGAGGGCCTGCTCGATTCCGAGAAGGCGATGACCGAGTTCTGCAACCTCGTCGCCTCGGAGCCGGATATCAGCCGCGTTCCGATCATGGTCGATTCCTCGAAGTTCCATGTCATCGAGGCGGGCCTCAAGACGATTCAGGGCAAGCCGATCGTCAACTCGATCTCGATGAAGGAGGGCGAGGCGGCCTTCCTCGAACATGCCCGCATCTGCCGCAACTACGGCGCGGCCGTCGTCGTCATGGCCTTCGACGAGAAGGGCCAGGCCGACACCTATGCCCGCAAGATCGAGATCTGCACGCGCGCCTACAAGCTCCTGACCGAGGAGATCGGCTTCCCGCCCGAGGACATCATCTTCGACCCGAACATCTTCGCGGTGGCGACCGGCATCGAGGAGCACGACAATTACGGCAACGATTTCATCGAGGCCACGAAGACGATCCGCGAGACCCTGCCGCACGCCCATATCTCGGGCGGCGTCTCGAACCTGTCCTTCTCGTTCCGCGGCAACGAGAAGGTCCGCGAGGCCATGCATTCGGTATTCTTGTACCACTGCATCAAGGTCGGCATGGATATGGGCATCGTCAATGCGGGCCAGCTCGGCTCCTATGACGATCTCGACCCCGAGCTGCGCGAGCTCTGCGAGGACGTGGTCCTCAACCGCCGCAAGGATTCGACCGAGCGGCTGCTGGAGGCTGCACCGCGCTTCAAGGGCGACGGCTCGGTCGCGGCTTCGGGCAAGGACCTCGCTTGGCGCGAGCTGCCGGTCGAGAAGCGGCTGGAGCATGCGCTGGTCGCCGGCATCACCGAATTCATCGATGTCGACACCGAAGAGGCACGGCTGAAGGCCGACAAGCCGCTGCACGTCATCGAAGGTCCGCTGATGGCCGGCATGAACGTGGTCGGCGACCTGTTCGGCGCGGGCAAGATGTTCCTGCCGCAGGTGGTGAAGTCCGCCCGCGTGATGAAGCAGGCCGTCGCCTATCTCATGCCCTATATGGAGGAGGAGAAGCGCCTGAATGGCGGCTCCGAGCGCTCGGCAGCCGGCAAGGTGCTGATGGCGACGGTGAAGGGCGATGTCCACGACATCGGCAAGAACATCGTCGGCGTCGTGCTCCAGTGCAACAATTACGAGGTCATCGACCTCGGCGTGATGGTGCCGACCCAGAAGATCCTCGACACCGCCCGCAAGGAAAACGTCGACATCATCGGGCTGTCCGGCCTGATCACCCCCTCGCTCGACGAGATGGTGACCGTCGCCTCCGAGATGGAGCGCGAGGGCTTCGACATTCCGCTGCTGATCGGCGGGGCGACGACGAGCCGGGTCCATACGGCGGTGAAGATCCACCCGGCCTATGAGAAGGGCCAGACGGTCTATGTCACCGACGCCTCGCGCGCGGTCGGCGTGGTGTCGAGCCTGCTCTCGCAGGACCAGAAGCCGGCCTATGTCGACGGCATCAAGGCGGAATATGCCAAGGTCGCTGCCGCGCATCGCCGCTCGGAGGCCGACAAGCAGCGCCTGCCATTGGCGAAGGCGCGCGCCAACGCCTTCAAGCCGGACTGGAGCAACTACACGCCGCCGAAGCCGAGCTTCCTCGGCACGCGCGTCTTCCGCACCTACGACATCGCCGACCTCGTGCCGGTGATCGACTGGACGCCGTTCTTCCAGACCTGGGAGCTGAAGGGCCGCTACCCCGCGATCCTGGAGGACGAGAAGCAGGGCGAGGCGGCGCGCGCGCTCTGGGAGGATGCGCAGGCGATGCTGAAGCGCGTCGTCGAGGAGCGCTGGTTCAACCCCAAGGCGGTCGTCGGCTTCTGGCCGGCCAATGCCGTCGGCGACGACATCCGCCTCTATACCGGCGAGAGCCGGCAGGACACGCTCGCGACCTTCCACGGCCTGCGCCAGCAGCTCTCCAAGCGCGACGGCAAGCCGAATATGTGCATCTCCGACTTCGTCGCGCCGGAAGGCGTGGCACCGGACTATATCGGCGCTTTCGTCGTGACCTCCGGTGCGGAGGAAGAGCGCATCTCCGAGAAGTTCGCGCGGGACAACGACGATTACCGCTCGATCATGGTCAAGGCGCTGGCCGACCGCTTCGCGGAAGCGTTCGCCGAGCGGATGCACCAGCTCGTGCGCAAGGAGTTCTGGGGCTATGCGCCCGACGAGTCCTTCTCCAACGAGGATCTGATCCGCGAGGAGTATCAGGGCATCCGCCCCGCGCCCGGCTATCCCGCGCAGCCCGACCATACCGAGAAGGCGACGCTGTTCGAGCTGCTGCAGGCGGAGCGGCGCGTCGGCGTCAAGCTGACCGAGAGCTACGCGATGTGGCCGGGCTCCTCGGTCTCGGGCCTCTATCTCTCGCATCCCGACGCCTATTATTTCGGCGTGGCCAAGGTCGAGCGCGACCAGGTCGAGGATTATGCCGAGCGCAAGGGCATGAGCATCGAGCAGGTGGAGCGCTGGCTGGCGCCGATCCTCAACTACGACACCGCCGCCTATCGGCTACAGGCGGCGGAGTAGCGGTCGGATTACGCTCGCGGTCATTCCGGGGCATGGCAACGCCATGAGCCCGGAACCCAGAACCGATGTCGTGCTTCGTGAAGGCGCTAATAGCTCCGTGCCCAAATTCCCGAGCGCATCGGTTCTGGGTTCCGGGCTCGGCCCTGCGGGCCGCCCCGGAATGACGGAGAGGTTCCGTTTCGGCGCGGCGGGCGCTAAGGCCACCCTCACGACTTTCAGGGAGTGCGGCATGGCCGATGACGATTACGTTTACGACGAGGCGACGGGCGAATGGCGTCCGGCCTCCGAGGTGGCAGCGGCCGCCGCTGCTGCCGGGCATGTCGAGGTGCGCGATGCCGCCGGCAATGTGCTGGCCGATGGCGATGCCGTCGTCCTGGTCAAGGACCTCAAGGTCAAGGGTGCGGGCCAGACGTTGAAGCAGGGCACGGTGATCCGCTCGATCCGGCTGACCGAGAATCCCGAAGAGATCGACTGCCGCCACGACTCGATCAAGGGTCTGGTGCTGCGCACCGAATTCGTGCGCAAGCGCTGAGCGGCGGGGCGACCCTCAATGATCCGCAAAGCGACCCTTGCCGATAACGCGCGCATCCACGCCATCCGCATGGGCGTGCACGAGAACGTCCTGAGCGATCCGAGGCTGGTCACGCCCGAGGAGGTCGACTGGTATCGCGAGCACGCCATCTTCCTGGTGGCGGAGGAGGCCGGCGAGGTCGTGGCCTTCACCTGCGCCAACCATCAGACCGGGCTGGTCTGGGCGCTGTTCGTCGATCCGGCCCATGAGGGGCGCGGCCATGGCCAAGCCCTGCTCGATGCGGCGCTGGCCGGGCTCGTGGCGGCCGGCCACGCACAGGCCTGGCTGACGACGGGATCGGACACGCGGGCCGAACGCTTCTATTGCCACCATGGCTGGCGCGACATGGGCCGGGGACAGGACGGATCGATCATCTTCATCAAGGCGCTGGTCTAGGGCCCTGCTGATTTGATACGGAACCGCGCCGTCATTCCGGGGCGGGCCCGCAGGCCCGAGCCCGGAACCCATGAACACGACAGCTCATCCAAAAGCGCGCCGATCCGACGGGTCTTCTCGTTTGACCCCGCGTTCATGGTTCCGGGCTCTTCGCTGACGCGAAGCCCCGGAATGACGCCGTGGTTCCGTCAAAATCCAGCAAGCTCTCAGGAAGCGGGCCAGGCGGTGCTCTAGGCGAAGCTGGCCTTGAGGCGCGAGGCTGCGACCGGGCCGTCGAAAACGCGGACGCAGTTTCCGCCCGCCATGCCGGCGACATGGAGCGCCGCCTCGGCCTCGGCGAAGACCTCTTGCGGCTCGCGATGGCCGCCCGGCAGCAGCAGGGCGGCGCCGATCGACACGGTGAAGTCCACCACGAGCGCGCCGTGCGAGATCGGGCGGCAGAGCAGGCGGCGCGTGCCGTCGAGCACGGTGCTCAGATAGTGCCGGTCGCCCGGCATCCGCAGCAGCAGCGCGAATGTGCCCGGACAGACCGGCTCGACCGCCAGGGCATCGGGGAAAAACCGCTTCAGCCGTTCGATCACGCAATGCTGCAGGGCGTCGCCGGCCGCCTTGCCATAGTTTTCGAGGACGCCCCGGAAGCCATCGATCTCGAAGACGGCGACAGCGAGGCGCTCGATGTCCCGTCCGCGCTCGTAGCGGAACTGGCGCAGCAGATCGGTCAGGCCGCGATGGGCTTGCAGGCCGACCGGGGCTTCCGTACGCGCCAGCGCCGCGACCTCGGCCCACAGCCCCTTCTCGGCCGTGACGTCCTGCTTCGAGCCGAAAATGCGGATCGGCCGGCCGTGCTGATGGCCGACGCCGACCACGAGTCGCATCCAGCGCTTCTCGCCCGCCGCGGACCTGATCCGGCAATCGAGCGCGAAGCCCTGGCCGGTGCTGATGGCCGTGCTGCGCAGCTGGTTCATCTCGCGACGCGAGCGATCCTCATAAAGATCGAGCGTCGCGCTGCGGTAGATCGCGGAATCGCGCTTCAGGCCGAAAAGATCATAGACACCATCGGTCCAGCTCAGCGTCTCGTTGGCGAGATTGCATTCCCAAGCGCCGATGGCGGCCGACGCGACGGCGCGGTCGTAGAGGGGCCGTGCCGCTGCCACGAGTTGATGGCTGTTCAAGGTGCCGCTCCTGCCTGCCGATAGGGCAACCCTACGGGCGGTCCGTTAAGGGACCTTTGCGCCCTTGCGCGGAAGGCGGCGATTCATTCGCGCCGCAGCGCCTCGATCGGATCGAGCTTCGCGGCGCGCCTGGCCGGATAGAAGCCGAAGAAGACGCCGATCAGCCCGGAGACGCCGACCGCGATCAGGATCGTCTGGATCGAGATCACCGAGGGCCAGCCGGCGATATGGGCGATGCCCAACGCCGCTGCGATGCCGAGCGCTACGCCGGCCGCGCCGCCGATCGTCGCCAGCGTCGTCGCCTCGATCAGGAACTGGGTCAGGATCGCACTCTGGCGGGCGCCGACCGCGAGCCTGAGCCCGATCTCGCGGGTGCGCTCGGTCACCGAGACCAGCATGATGTTCATGATGCCGATGCCGCCGACCAGCAACGAAACGGCGGCAACCGCCGCGAGCAGCCAGGACAGCGTCGTCGCCGCCGCGGTCGCGGTGTTGGCGATCTCGGTGAGGTTGCGGACGATGAAATCGTCCTCCTGATCCTCCGTCAGGCGGTGGCGCTGGCGCAGCAGGGCGGTGACCTCGGCGATGCCGGGGTTGATCGCCTCTTCATTGGCGAACTTCACCATGATGCTCTGCACCGAGCGGTCGCGCGCATAGTTGCGGCCGACGATGCGGCGCCGGCCGGTGTCGAGCGGCACGAAGATGACGTCGTCCTGGTCCTGCCCCAGCGCCGACTGGCCCTTGGATGCCATCACGCCGATGACCTTGAAGGGCACGTTGCGGATGCGGAACTGCTGGTCGAGCGGGTTCTCCTCGCCGAAGAGATTGCGCGCCACGGTCTGGCCGATGACGGCGACGATCTCGCCCTTGCGCAGCTCCTCGGGCTCGAACAGCCGGCCTTCGGCGATGTCCCATTCGCGGGCGGCGAAGAAGTCGAGATCGGTCGCGGTGATCTGGGTCGACCAGTTGGTGCCGGCATAGACCGCCTGGGCGCGGGTGAAGATGACCGGGGCGGCAGCGGTGACGTCCTCGACCTCCTTCAGGATCGCGGCGGCATCCTCGTCGGTGAGGGTCGACGAGGCGCCGGCGCCGAGCCTGACGCCGCCCTGCGTGACGTTGCCGGACTGGATGATGGCGAGGTTGGCGCCGAGCGACTTGATCTGGCCGGTGACGCGCTCGCGGGCGCCTGAGCCGATCGCGACCATGGCGATGACGGCGGCGACGCCGATGATGATGCCGAGCATTGTCAGGGCCGAGCGCAGAGCATTGGCGCCGATGGCGGACAGGGCGGAACGGATCGCTTCGACGAGGCTCATGCCGCGACCTCCGGCAAAGCTTCCTCCGGCAAGCCGGCATCGAGCGCTGCGAGAGCGCTGCGCGCATCGGCGGGCTCCTGCCTGATATCGCTGAGCAGGTGCCCGTCGCGGAAGCGGATCAGGCGGCGCGCATGGCGGGCGACCTCGCCGTCATGGGTGACGAGCACGACGGTGACGCCCTCGCGGTTCAGATCCTGGAACAGGGCGAGAATTTCGAGCGCGGTGCGGCTGTCGAGGGCGCCGGTCGGCTCGTCCGCGAGCAACAGGCGCGGCTGGTTGACGAGGGCGCGCGCGATGGCGACACGCTGCTGCTGGCCGCCGGAGAGCTGCATCGGGCGGTGATGCGCGCGCTCCGCCAGGCCGACACGGTCCAGCGCAGCGAGCGCGCGCCGGCGCCGCTCGGCACGAGGCACGCCGGCATAGACCATCGGCAGTTCGACATTGGCGCAGGCGTCGATGCGCGGCAGCAGATTGAACTGCTGGAAGACGAAGCCGAGCTTGCGGTTGCGTAGCTCCGCGAGCCCATCGCTCGACAGGGTCTCGACCGCGACGCCGTCGAGTACGTAGTGCCCGCCACTCGGCCGGTCGAGGCAGCCGATCAGGTTCATGAAGGTCGATTTGCCCGAGCCGGAAGGTCCCATCACCGCGACGAGGTCGCCGGCCTCGATCGCGAGCGAGACCCGGTCCAGCGCCGTGACGCGGCCGGAATCGAGATCGTAGACGCGGGAGAGATCGCGGGTTTCGATCAGGGGCATGGTCGTGCCTCCGCGCGAAAGTGCTCGTCATGCTCGGGCTTGACCCGAGCATCTCTTCGACGAGATTCTCGGGTCGAGGCTGTGCCTCGCCCGAGAATGACGGCTCTCGTCATCATGTCCCGCATCAGAACAGCCGCGGCCCGCGGGCGCGGGAAACCGGCGGTTCCGGCGCCGTCGTCAGGCGCGGGCCGCCGCCGACCACGATCTGGGTGCCGTCCTTGATGTCGCCGCCGAGGAGCTCGGTGAAGGCGCTGTCGGTCGGGCCGAGCATCACCGGCACCGGCTTGGGCTGGCCGGCCTCGTCGAGGACATAGACGCGGCCGGGAATGCCCTGGCGCTGCGCGGCGCGGCCGCCCTCCTGCATCAGGGCCTCGAACTTCACGCGACGTTCGGGATCGAGGGCGGCGGCAATCCTGGCGACGATTTCCGCCCGCGCGGCGCGGAAGGATGCGCGCCGCTCCTCCGGCGAGAGGCCCGCCATCGCCTCGCGGTTGCCGCGGCGTTCCCTGAGGATCTCGGCGATCGCCTGCTTCTGCTCGGCGGTGGGCTGCAGTTCGGTCTCGATCCGCTCGCGCAAGGCGGTGCCGGCGCGGGGGCCGCGCTCGTTCGCCGGCCCCTCGGAGGCGGCGTCTGCCGTGGCGGCCGGAAGCGGCGCGGCGGCGCCGGCCGGGCGGAAGCGCAGGGCGGCGTTGGGCACGCGCAGCGCATCGGCCCGGTCCTCGGTGACGACTTGCAGATTGGCGGTCATGCCGGGTAGCAGCGCCATGTCGCGGTTCTCGACGCGGACGACGCCGGTATAGGTCACGACGTTCTGGATGGTCTGCGCGCCGAGCCTGACCATCTCGACGCGGCCCTGGAAGGTGCGGTTGGGATAGGCGTTGACGCTGAAGGAGACTGGCTGGCCGGGCTTCAGCCGGCCGACATCGGCCTCGTCGACATTGGCGTAGATGTCGATGACGCGCAGGTCCTGCGCGATCTGGAACAGGGTGGGCGAGGAGAGCGAGGCCGCGACCGTCTGGCCGAGATCGACCTGGCGCTGGACCACGACGCCGTCCACCGGCGAGCGGATATCGGTGCGCTCCAGGTCGATCAGGATGTCCTTGAGCTTGGCCTCGCGGCTGCCGATCATCGCCTGGCCGGACTGAACCTGCCCCTCCGCGAGCTGGATGTCGGCATCGAGCCCCTTGAGCTCGGCGCGGGCCGAAGTGAGCTGGGCCTCGTTCGAGGCGAGGCTCGCGGTCTGGATCTCGACCTGCGTCCGCGCGGTGTCGAGGTTCTGCTGCGAGCCGGTGCTGCGGTTGAACAGCTCGTTCTGGCGCTCGAAGGTGCGCTTGGCGTCGGTGAGCTGCGCGGTGGTGCGGTCGCGCTGGGCCTCGAGGTCGCGGATTACCGAGTCGGCCTTTGTGCGGGCGGTGCGGGCGCGATCCAGCTGGGCGCGCTTGACCAGGAGATCGGCCCTGGCCTGTTCAAGATCGGCCTGGGCGGCGTCGCGCCGCGTCTTGATCTGGTCGCTGTTGAGGCGGGCGACGATCTGGCCGGCCCTCACCTGCGAATTGTAGTCGGCGAGGATCTCGACGATCTGGCCGGAGAGCTGCGAGCCGACGAGGACGGTGGTGACCGGGGTCAGCGTGCCGGTGGCGCGCACCGCCGCCGTGATCCGCCCGCGATCGAGCGCCGCGGTGCGATAGGCCGGCTCATTGGCGTTGCCGCCGGCAGGGCGCAGCGCCCAGTAGCCGCCGGCCGCAGCGAGGATCACCAGTCCCGTTCCGATCAGCCATCTGCGCAAGGTCGCGTCCCCACCCTATGCGCATGCGCGCAATTGGACGGAGCTTGCCAGAAACCGGGCCGGCAGGCGAGTTAACTTCCTGCAATCTTTGGGTTAGCCCGCGTTCAGGCGGTGCGGGCTGCTTGCGTCGCGGCGAGCAGGTCCCGCAGCGTCGTGATCGTCGAGGAATCTGCGACGCCGTCGACCTTTTCGGGCCGCCAATGGCGCTGGAAGGCGGCGACGACAGCCTCCGTCTTCTCGTCGAAGACACCGTCCACGCCGATGCCATAGCCGAGCATGGCGAACATCGCCTGCAGCGCCTCGACCGGCTGGCCGCTCTCGCCGCGGGCGAAGAAGCGCCCGCCCCGGATCGACGCCGGCTCGTTCCAGAGGCCGACGCCGCCCTCGGCGAAGCGGCGCCAGGGGAATTTTTCGCCCGGATCGATCTTGCGGCCCGGCGCGATGTCGGAATGGGCGAGGACGCGCTCGGGCGGGATCGACCAGCGCTCGCAGATATCGCGGCAGAGGTTCAGCGTCGCGGCGAGCTGCTCTTCCGGGTAGTCCGGCAGGCCGCCGGGGTGGCCGGGATTGGCGATCTCGATGCCGATCGAGCAGGAGTTGATGTCGGTCTCGCCGGCCCAGTGCGAGGCGCCGGCATGCCAGGCACGCCGGCCCTCCGGCACGAGCTGGAGCGTGTGGCCGTTCTCGAAGACGAAATAATGGGACGAGACCTGCGAGACGGGGTTGCAGAGCCATTGCAGCGCTTCGCCCGCGATGGGCATGCCGGTGTAGTGCAGGATCAGCATGTCCGGCCGGCGACCGGGAAGGGCATCGGAATCCTTGCCGTCGCGGCCTTTGCGCTCGCCATGGTTGGGCGAGGGAAAGACCTTGGCGGCGAAGCGGCTGTCGGGGGTGGCCGCGTCGGGTTTGGCGGTGTCGTTCATGCGTGCGGGCTCAGGCGGGTTCGGGCGAGAGGTTGCGGCTCATGCCGCGCTCTTTCTGGATCGCGTCCCAGGCGGCGTTGATGGCCGAGAGGCGCCGGGTCGCGATCGCGACCGCCTCCTGGGGCAGGCCACGGGCGATCTCCCGGTCGGGATGCGTCTCGACGACGAGGCGGCGGTAATGCCGCTTCAGCTCGGCGTCATCCATCTCGCGGCTGGCGCCGAGGACGAGATAGGGATCATCCGGGCGGCGTGCGTGACGGGCCTCGATCCGCGCGAAATCGCCGTCCGCGATGCCAAAGATGCCGGCGACCGACTGGAGATAGGCGTGCTCGGCCTCATGGATCGCGCCATCGGCGGCGGCGATCAGGAAAAGCCCGTCGAGCACGTCCTCCAGCAGGGCGGGCTCGTCCTTGAAGGCGGCGGCGATCTGCGCGGCATAGGCCTCGAAGCCGGCGCTGGTCTGCTTGGCGAGATCGAACAGGTGTTCGATGCGCTGCTGCTGCTCGGGCGGCACCTCGATGATGCGGCGGAAGGCGGTGATCTCGTCGCAGGTCACGACGCCGTCCGAGCGCGCCATCTTGGCGGCGAGCGCGACGAGCCCCGTCGTGAAGACGAGTTCCCGCGGCGCCGGGCCGAAGGGCGCGCCCTCGCGATCGACCAGCACATGGCCGGCCACTGCGCCGAGCAGCGCGCCGAGGGGGCCGCCGAGCACGAGCCCGAGCCCGCCGCCGCCGAGCGCGCCCCAGAAGGAGGAAGCCATGAACGCAATGATCCCAGTGAATCCGAGGGCGGATGATGTGGGGAGCGACGGCGCCGATGCAAGGGGCAGGGCTGCGACGGCCTGCCGCGCCAATAATGCGCCCCGAGCCGGAAATGAGGCTGGAATGCGGCCGGCCGGGCTCGTGCTTGATTCGTTTTTGAGCAGGGAACCCGGCCAAGTTTTACGAGGCGACAATTACATATCAATACTTAACAGTCGAATATAGAATAAATTCCTGTTGACGCATTTATTGGAGGTTTTTGCTTGAGTCGTGACAGATTATCGACACATTGAACCATCAATTGACCACCCCCATTGGCCAGTCATGGCGTAATATGGGTTCAGTTCAACATGCGGTATGTCTGTGGCGGCCTAGCGGCTGCGTGCCTGATTAGCCTCTCCGGGATCGCTTCGGCGGAGGAATTCGTGAACGCGGAAACGGACGCCAGAGCCTTTATCGTTCGCGAAGCGGAGATCGCCCGCGAGAAGGCCGGTGAGACGAAGGGCGAGCCGACTGAGGCGACCGCGACCAAGGCGAACACCAAAGCCGGGCGCAAGGCCGCACGGGCCGCCAAGGCCGATGCGGCGAGCGTCGCCCATGCCGAGCCGGAGAAGGGCGAGGCCCGTCCCAGCCGCGCGCTGGCAGCTCCGGCCGGTGCCGAAGGCATCAAGGCGATCATCGCGCGCCATGCGGCGGCCAACGGCGTGCCGTTCTCGCTCGCCGATGCGGTGGTGCGGGTCGAGAGCCGCTACAATCCGCGCGCCGCGCATGCCGGCAATTTCGGCCTGATGCAGATCCGCCACCAGACGGCGCGCGGCATGGGCTATACCGGCAGCGCGGGCGGCCTGCTCGATGCCGAGACCAATGCGCGCTACGGCATGATGTATCTGGCGCAGGCCTACAAGCTTGCCGGTGGCGACACCTGCCGGACCGTCATGAAGTACCAGAGCGGCCATATGACCAGCCGGATGAGCGGCGCCAATCGCACCTACTGCGCCAAGGTCCGCACGATCACGGCGCGCAACTGAGGCTTCGCGCCGGCCCGCGCTTGACGTGGGCCGCGCCAGCGCGCATCTCCCCCCTCGCCAGTCGGCTGGACGGCCGCTCCCGCAAGAGCTCAGGTTCTTTCGGGGGAGGAAAGTCCGGGCTCCACGGAAACACGGTGCCGGATAACGTCCGGCGGGGGCGACCCCAGGGAAAGCGCCACAGAGATCGAACCGCCTCGTGCCCGTTGGCTTCGGCCTTCTTGCGCGGGGTAAGGGTGAAAAGGTGCGGTAAGAGCGCACCGCGGACCCGGCAACGGGGACGGCATGGCAAGCCCCACCGGGAGCAAAACCGAATAGGGACGATGCTGCCCGCGCAAGCGGGGAGGGGCAGGTTTCTGTGCCCTGTCGTCCGGGTTGGTTGCTCGAGGTGCGCAGCGATGTGCATCCCAGAGGAATGGCCGTCACGTCGGGGGAGCGATCCTCCGGCCATCCAGAACCCGGCTTACAGGCCGACTGGCACCTTCAGAAATGCGAAAGGGCCGGGAGCGATCCCGGCCCTTCGTTTGTTTCCGGCTTGAGCGTGCTCATTTTTCTCCGAACCACGCCGTCATCCCGGGCTTGCCCCGGGATCCATCGAAGGGTGCCGGAGCTCTACGATGGTTCCCGGATCGGCGCCGCTTCGCGGCTTGTCCGGGATGACGCAGCGGTTCCGTGCAAAATCAGCATGCTCCAGCAAGCGGCTCGCTGGTTCAGAGCGTGTAGCTCCATTCGGCGGGCACGAAGCGGAAGGCGTTGCCGCTCTTCTTCACCGTGCCGAAGCCGGGGAAGGGCATGTGCGAACCGCTGAACGCGATGCCGTCCGCCGCGATGATGTCGAGCACGCGCCGGCGCGAGGCCGCGGCCTGGGCGCCGTCGGCATCGAAGACGAAGGTGATCTCCGGGCGCGCCGTCTGGATCGCGGCGTTGTGCACGCAATCGGCCACCAGCAGGATCTGCTCCCTGCCCGAGGACAGCCGCAGGATGCTGTGACCCGGCGTATGGCCCGGCGCATCTTCCAAGGTCAGTCCCGGCGCGATCTCGCCGGCCTTCACCTTGCGGGTGCGGGCGGCGTAGGGCGCGAGCGAGTTGCGGGCGGACTCGAAGAACGGCTTCGCCTCGGCCGGGACGCGGCTCAGGATGCCGTCATCGTGCCAGAAGGCATATTCGGTTTCGTGGATGACGACCTCCGCATTGGGGAAGCGGGCGGTCTTCTGCGCGGTGATCAGCCCCTCGGCGTGGTCGGGATGGGCGTGGGTGAGGATGACGGCGTCGATCTGGGCCGGCTCGATGCCGGCGGCGCGCAGATTGGCCTCGGCCCGGCCCATGGTGTCGCCAAGGCCGGTCCAGGCGCCGCCGCCGGTATCGACGAGGTAGGTCCTGTCCTTCGTGTTGACGACGAAGGCGTTGACCGAGGTCGGCAGTGCCTCGGTCAGGCCGGCCTCAGCGACGAGGCGCGGCACGTCGCCGGGGTCTCCGCCCGTGAAGGATTTGGCCCCGAGCGGCACATAGCCGTCGAGGATGGCGGTGATCTCGATGTCGCCGAGCATGCGGCGATAGATGCCGGGCACCTGCGCGGCCGTCTGCGGGGCGCGGGCGAGGGCGGGCAGGGTGGGGAGGAGCGCGGCTGCCGTTCCGGCAAGCCATTGGCGACGGTTCAACATGATGTTTTCCAGAGGCTAGAGGGCGAGGCTTCCGGAAACGACGCCCGCGCCAATCGCGCGGGGCTTGATCGTCTCGCGGCCGGGGCGAACCCGGCCGCGGAAACAAGATGGGTCGCCGGAACTCAGGCCGCAACCTGAAGGTCGACGTCGATGTTGCCCTTCGTCGCGTGCGAGTAGGGGCAGACCACATGGGCCTTCTGGACGAGGTCCTCGACCACGGCCTTGTCGACGCCGGGCACGGAGATTGTCAGCTTCACGGCGATGCCGAAGCCCTGGCCGTCGTCGCGCGGGCCGATGCCGACATCGGCCGAGACCTTCGCCTCGTCGGGGATCTTCACCTTCTCCTTGCCGGCGACGAATTTCAGCGCGCCGAGAAAGCAGGCGGAATAGCCAATCGAGAAGAGCTGCTCGGGATTCGTGCCTTCGCCGCCGCCGCCACCAAGTTCCTTCGGGGTGTTCAGGACGAGCTTGACGTTGCCGGTGTCAGTCGCGGCCTGGCCTTCGCGGCCGCCGGTGGCGGAACCATGAGCGGTGTAGAGGATTTTCATGGGAGGGCTCCTTCTCTGTGGGGTCAACCAATGCCTGCTATTTAGATTGTGAACAATTAGATTGTCAACAATTAATTTGTGACTCGCTGCGCTTTCATGTAAACGCTGGTCATCCCGGACGCAGCGAAGCGCAGATCCGGGATCCAGGCCTGAACCTTGAGCGGACGCGCTCCGGCATGAGTCCCGGGTCAAGCCCGGGATGACGGCGTGATTCCGTGCAGAATCGACAGCTCCGGGAAATGAAGCGGGCGGTTGATTAGGAGGCCGCTTTCAGGTTGCGTGGGAATGACGGTGCAAGAGGGCGCGATGGCACAGCGGGATGAAGCCAGGGACGGCATGTCGCGGCTGGAGCAGCAGCTCTGCTTCGCGATCTATCAGGCCGGCCACGCCTTCAACCGGGCGTATCGCCCGATCCTGGCCGAGCTTGGGCTGACCTATCCGCAATATCTCGTGATGCTGGTGCTGTGGGAGCAGGACGGGCTTACGGTCAAGGAGCTCGGCGAGAAGCTGATGCTCGATTCCGGCACGTTGACCCCGCTGCTGAAGCGCCTTGAAGGCGCCGGGATCATCCGGCGCGAGCGCGACGCCCGCGACGAGCGCCAGGTCCGTATCCGCCTCGCCGAAAAAGGCGAGGGGATGCGCGTGCAGGGGCGCTGCGTGCAGGACGCGATCGGCAAGGCGCTGGGCGGGACGGCTCAGGACGCCGCAAGGCTGCGCGACCAGCTCGATCTCGTCCGCGATGCGTTGCTGACGGCGTCCAAGGACGGCTGAGCGTTCCGAGACCCGGCACTCTCGCGACGCAGAAGCTCCGGCATCTCGTATTGCCGGAGATGCTCGGGGCAGGCCCCGGCATGACGCGCCGCGGCGCCTGATATTTTTTCTCCGTCCATTTGTCGTCCGCTGCGGCCTCGCCCGCATCGGCACAAGGCGGATTCCACATGGTTTACGGATACTTAACCTTAACGAGCTGTGATGGCGGAGAGTCCTTGCAGGTGCGGTTCCGTGCCTGCGATTCCATTGACGCCCATAATGGCCCATGCTATCCCAAATCATCCCGTCGAAGCCGGCAGGCAATCCAAGGGTCAGGCTCCGTGTGCCGCGCGGATTTTGGCTTGCAGGCGTGCTTTGCCCGCTTCGACGGAGGGATTTTTCGCCGCCCGCCTCGGTGCGCCGCGGCGTCGTGAAGAGCAGGCCGGGAGGCGGCGTTGATGGACCGCTTCGTCTCGAACTTCACCAATCGCCTCGACGCCAAGGGGCGCGTTTCCATTCCTTCGAGCTTTCGGGCCGTCCTGGCCAAGGACGGGTACGAGGGGCTCTATGTCCATCAGGCGCTCGATCTGCCGGCGCTGGATGCCGGCGGCAACGCGCTGCGGGCGACGATCGACGACATCCTCGCGCGCTTCTCGCCGTTCTCGGACGAGTGGGAGCTGCTCTCGACGGCGCTCAACGGCACCTCGGAGGTGCTGAAGGTCGATACGGAGGGGCGGATGGTGCTGAGCGAGGCGCTCAGGGCGCATGCCGGCATCGGCGATACCGTGACCTTCGTCGGGCACGGGCACAAATTCCAGATCTGGGAGCCGGAACGGTTCCGCGCGCATCTCGATGCGGCGCGGACGCGGCTTCGCGACGTCAAGCGCACCCTGGGTGGCTTGGGGGTTCCAGCCGGAGGCGCGGGCACATGACGGATCATGGCGACCGTTCCGGTGCGGCCATTAGCGGACCGGTTCGTCATGTGCCCGTGCTGCTGGGCGAGGTGCTGGAGGCGCTCGCCCTGCAGCCCGGCGGGCGCTATCTCGACGGCACCTTCGGCGCTGGCGGCTATACTAAAGCGATCCTCGACGCGGCGCCGGAGGCGACGCTGCTCGGGCTCGACCGCGACCCGAGCGCAATCGCCGGCGGGGCGGACCTCGTCGCGGCGATGGCCGGGCGATTGACGCTGTCGCAGGCCTGCTTCGGCGAGCTGGCCGAGGAGGCCGAGCGCTTCGGGATGACGCCGCTCGACGGCGTCGTGCTCGATATCGGCGTCTCCTCGATGCAGATCGACCAGGCCGAGCGCGGCTTCTCGTTCCGCTTCGACGGCCCGCTCGACATGCGCATGAGCGGAGCAGGGCAGAGCGCCTCGGACATCGTCAACGAGGCCGAGGAGGGGCTCCTCGCCAACATCTTCTATCACTATGGCGAGGAGCGCCGCTCCCGCGCCGTGGCCCGCGCCGTGATCGAGGCGCGCCGCAGGGCGCCGCTGGCGACGACAAAGCAGCTCGCCGACCTCGTCGCCGGGATCGTGCGGGGCGAGCCGGGCGGGGCCCATCCGGCGACGCGCGTGTTCCAGGCGCTGCGCATCGCGGTCAATGACGAACTCGGCGAGCTGGTGCGGGCGCTGCATGCGGCGGAAGCCGTGCTGAAGCCCGGCGGGCGGCTGGTCGTCGTGACCTTCCATTCGCTGGAGGACCGCATCGTCAAGCAGTTCTTCGCCGAGCGCTCGGGCCGCGTGCCGTCCGGCTCGCGCCATGCGCCGGCCGTGGCCTCCGAACAGCCGACCTTCCGGCTGATCAGCAAGGGCGCCGTCGCGCCTTCCGAAGCCGAGATGCGGGCCAATCCGCGGGCGCGCTCGGCCAAGCTGCGCGCCGCAGAGCGCAATGAGGCGCCGGCGCGCCGGGCCGATGCCGGGCTCGTCGCGCTCTCCACCGTTCCCGACCCGCAGCCGCGCCGGAGACCCTGAGCGTGATCAAGCTCCTGCATGTCATCGCCATCGGCGCGCTGGTCTCCTCGGCGGTCTATGCCTACTCGATCAAATACGAAACGACGCTGGCGGCCGAGCATCTCCAGAAGCTCAAGGGCAAGACCCAGCGCGAGCGCGACGCGATCCAGGTGCTCAAGGCCGAGTGGCAGTTCCTCAACCGCCCCGACCGCGTCCAGGCGCTGGCCGAGCGGCATCTCGATCTCCAGCCCTTCGTCGTGACGCAGGTGGTCAAGCCCTCCGACATCCCCAATCGCGGCCCGAAGGTCGACACCATCGGCCGCAAGCTCGCGGATCTCGGGCTCGGCATGCCGACCGAGACGCCGAAGAACGCCAAGTCGAGCGCGACGACGCCGAGACCGATGCCATGACCGAGCCGACACCGAACGGGGCGCCGATGGAGCAGCAGGGCGAGGCGGCCGAGACCATCACCAAGCGCGCGCGCTTGGCCTGGCTGCGCGACGTCTTCCGCATGAGCGGGGAGAAGAGCCAGCCGCGCGTCGGCCTCGTCATCCTCGGCTTTTCCGCCCTGTTCATTGCGATCACCGGCAGGCTCGTCATGCTTGGGGCGCTGCCGAACGAGCAGGTCGGCCTGCGCCGCGCGACCTCCACCGCCATTTCCGCCGCGCGGCCCGACATCGTCGACCGCAACGGCGAGGTGATGGCCACGGACATCCGCACGGTCTCGGTCTTCGCCGAGCCGCGCAAGATCCTCGACAAGGACGAGGCGACCGAGCTTCTCACCGCCGTGCTGCCGGACCTCGACGCCAAGGATCTGCGCGACAAGCTCAACACCAAGAAGGGCTTCGTCTGGGTCAAGCGCGAGATCACGCCGCGCCAGCAGGCCGAGGTTCACCGGCTCGGCATCCCCGGCGTCGGCTTCGTGCCCGAGAACAAGCGCGTCTATCCCAACGGCACCGCCGCCGCCCATGTGCTCGGCTTCGCCAATATCGACAATGTCGGCATCGCCGGCATGGAGAAATACATCGACTCGCAGGGGCTGCAGGACCTCAACGGCGCCGGGCTCGCGACGGAAGCCTCGGACCTCAAGCCGGTCCAGCTCTCGATCGATCTGCGCGTGCAGCATCTGCTGCGCGACGAGCTCTTCAAGGGCATGGAGCGCTTCAAGGCCATCGCGGCGGCCGGCGCGATCATCGACGTGACCACGGGCGAGGTGATCGCGCTCGCCTCGCTGCCGGATTTCGACCCGAACAACCCGGTCGACGCGCTGGAGAAGGACCGCATCAACCGGATGAGTGTCGGCGTCTACGAGATGGGCTCGACCTTCAAGGCGCTGACCATCGCGATGGCGCTCGATTCCGGCAAGGCCAACATCAATTCGAGCTATTCGACCGCCGGCGGGATGATGCGGTTCGGCCGCCAGGTCATCAAGGAATACCACGGCACCGGCCGCACGCTGACGGTGCCCGAGGTCTTCCTGCACTCGTCGAACATGGGCTCGATCAAGATGGCGCTCGCCGTCGGCGTCGAGGGCCACAAGGCCTTCCTGCGGAAGATGATGCAGCTCGACCGGATGACGACGGAGCTGCCGGAAAGCGCAGCCCCGATCGTTCCACAGCGCTGGGGCGAGATCAACACCGCGACCATCGCCTTCGGCCACGGGCTCGCGGTGGCGCCGCTGCAGGCGCTCTCCGCCGTCGCCGCGCTGGTCAATGGCGGCTATCTGATGAAGCCGACCTTCCTGAAGCGCTCCGAGGAGGATGCGCGCAAGGTGGCGACCCGCGTGATCAAGCCGGAGACCTCCGAGGCGATGCGCTTCATCATGCGGCTCAACGGCGAGAAGGGCTCGGCCCGCAAGGCCGACATCCCCGGCTACTTCGTCGGCGGCAAGACCGGCACGGCCGAGAAGGTCATCAACGGCCGCTACGCCAAGAACAAGAACTTCACGACCTTTACGGCGATCGCACCCTCCGACAAGCCGAAATACCTCTTCCTCGCGATCTATGACGAGCCGAAGGGCTATGCCGAGAGCGGCGGCTATTCGACCGCGGCCTGGAATGCCGGCGTGACCACCGGCAGGGTGATCGAGCGCGCGGCACCGATCCTCGGGCTTAACCCGCGCTTCGACCCGCCGCCGTCGCCCTTCCCGCTGATGGCGAAGCTGGGGGCCTGGGGTTCGCGGTGACATCTTGACGGCGCCGCTGTCGCGCCGTCATTCCGGGGCAGGCCGCAGGCCTGAGCCCGGAACCCAGAAACACAGGACGATCAGGATCAGCCGGTGCGCTTCGACATACCAGGGTATCGGTTCTGGGTTCCGGGCTCTTCGCTTGCGCGAAGCCCCGGAATGACGGAGGTCGCATGAGCTCGATATCCGGATACAGCCTCGGAGACCTCTTCCCCGAGACCTTCGAGGCCGAGGCTGCCAGCCAGCAGGTGCATGGCGTCGCCTTCGACAGCCGCAAGGTGACGGGGGACGACGTCTTCGTCGCGCTCGCCGGCGCGAAGGCGGACGGCGCGCGCTTCATCATGGATGCGGTGGGGCATGGCGCCGTCGCGATCGTCTCGGGCGGACCGCGCCCGGCGGACCTGCCGGCCGGCGTCGCCTTCGCGCAGGTCGACGACCCCCGGCTCGCGCTGGCTCTGGCCGCTGCCAAGGTCCATCCGCGCCAGCCGGAAACGATCGTGGCGGTGACCGGCACCAGCGGCAAATCCTCGGTCGCGGACTTCACGCGGCAGATCTTCCAGGCGCTCGGCCATGAGGCGGCGAGCGTCGGCACCATCGGCGTGGTGACGCGCAAGGGCGCCGATTACGGCTCTCTGACGACGCCCGATCCGCTCTCGCTGCACGCCTCGCTCGACAAGCTGGCGGGCGAGGGCATCACGCATCTCGCCATGGAGGCGTCCTCGCACGGCCTCGACCAGCGCCGGCTCGACGGCGTCAGGCTGAAGGCGGGCGCCTTCCTCAATCTCGGGCGCGACCATCTCGATTATCACCCCAGCGTCGAGGATTACCTCGCCGCCAAGCTGCGGCTCTGGACGCTGCTGCCGGCCGGCGCGCCGGTCGTGATCAACCGCGACGAGCCCTATGCGGAAGAGGCGGCGCAGGCCGCCGAGGCAGCGGGGCATCCGGTGCTCGGCATCGGCCGCAAGGGTGAGACGCTGACACTGCTCGCCAATGAGCGCGAGGGCTTCTCGCAGCGCCTGACGGTCGGCTTCGACGGGCAGAAACTCTCCGTCGCCCTGCCGCTGGTCGGCGATTTCATGGCCGGCAATGCGCTGGTCGCCGCCGGGCTTGCCATCGCGACCGGTGCGGACAAGGCGGCGGCGCTGCAGGTGATGGCCGGGCTCACCGGGGTCGCCGGGCGGCTCGAACGCGTCGGCGAGGCGAATGGCGGGCTCGTCGTGGTCGATTATGCCCACAAGCCCGATGCGCTCGCAGCCGTGCTCACGACCCTGCGCCCCTATGCGACCGGGCGGCTGATCTGCGTCTTCGGCTGCGGCGGCGACCGCGACAAGGGCAAGCGGCCGCTGATGGGCGCGATCGCGGCGGAAAAAGCCGATATCGCCATCGTCACCGACGACAATCCGCGCAGCGAGGACCCGGCGACCATCCGGGCCGAGATCATGGCCGCCTCGCCAGAGCTTTCCGAGATCGGCGACCGCGAGGAGGCGATCCGCGCCGCCGTGAAGATGCTCAAGCCTGGGGATTTGCTGGTCGTGGCCGGAAAAGGCCATGAAAGCGGCCAGATCATAGGCGACCGCACGCTGCCCTTCTCCGATCACGACGTGGTCCGGAAAGCGCTATCGGAGATCAAGTGATGAGCGCCCCGCTCTGGACCGGTGAGAAGCTGATCGCGGCGCTGGGCGCGCGACCCGAAGGCGCCGTGCCGCCTGTCGTGACCGGCGCCTCGATCGACACCCGGACGCTCGTGCCGGGCGATGTCTTCTTCGCCATCAAGGGTGAGGCCCGCGACGGGCATGACTTCGTCAAGGGCGCGCTCGACAAGGGCGCGGCGCTCGCCGTCATCGACGAGGAGCACGCGGCGGAGTTCGCCGGGGCCGGCGCGCTCGCCATCGTGCCCGACGTGCTGAAGGCGATGGAGCAGGCCGGCACCGCGCGCCGGGCCGAACTCAAGGCCGGCATCGTCGCCGTCACTGGCTCGGTCGGCAAGACCGGCACCAAGGAGGCGCTGCGCCTCGTGCTCTCGCGGCAGGGCAAGACCCATGCGCCGGTCGCCTCCTACAACAACCATTGGGGCGTGCCTCTCACGCTCTGCCGCACGCCTGCCGATATCGCCTATGGCGTCTACGAGATCGGGATGAACAGCCCCGGCGAGATCGTCCCGCTGGCGCGGATGGTGCGCCCGCAGGTCGCGATCATCACCACGATCCAGCCGGTGCATCTCGCCGCCTTCGCTTCGCTGGAGGGGATCGCCGAGGAGAAGGCCGGCGTCTTCTGGGAACTTGAAAAAGGCGGCACGGCCATCGTCAACGCCGACATCCCGCAATCGGAGCTGCTGCGCGATATCGCCAAGTCCGGGCCGGCCGGGCGGATCATCACCTTCGGCGAAAGCCCGGATGCCGATGTCCGGCTGATCTCCTGCGCGCTCAAGCCGGACCTGTCCGTGGTCGAGGCCCGCGTCTTCGGCGAGCCCGTCACCTATCGCCTCGGCAGCCCGGGCAAGCATATCGTGCTGAACTCGCTCGGCGTGCTCGCCGTCGTCCATGCGCTCGGTGCCGATCTCGCGCTGGCCGCGCTCGCGCTCGGCGACCTCAGGCCGCCGGCCGGGCGCGGGGCGCGGCAGATCCTGCAGGCGCGGGGCGGCGCGATCACGCTGCTCGACGAGAGCTACAACGGCAACCCCGCCTCGATGCGCGCCGCGATCGAGAATCTCGGTCGCTTGCCGGTGGAAGGGCGCGGCCGGCGCATCGCCGTGCTCGGCGACATGCTGGAGCTCGGACCGAGCGGCGGCGACCTCCATCGCGGTCTCGCCGAGCCTCTCGTGGCTAACACGATCGACCAGGTCTTCGCCTGTGGCCCGCTGATGAAAGGGCTCTATGAGAGCTTGCCTTCCGCCATGCGGGGGGCTTATGCCCCCGGGGCGAGCGAACTGGAGCCGCTCGTGCTCGATGCGATCCGCGCCGGCGATGTCGTCACGGTCAAGGGTTCGCTCGGCTCGCGCATGGGGCCGATCGTCAAGGCGATCCTCGCGCGCTTCCCCGCCATGCCTGCCGAAGACTGACCCTGAGAGCGGGATGCGAGAAAGTGGAAGCTGGTTTTTCGCACCAATCCCACTCTCATCTTTTGGAATCGATCACGTTTTGTGATTTGGGATCGAAACGATCCAAAATCATCGTGATATAAGAGAATCAATCAGCATGCTCGTCTGGCTCGCCGACTTCTCCGGCACCTTCCCGATCCTGAACGTCTTCCGCTACATCACCTTCCGGGCTGGTGGGGCTACAGCGACGGCGCTGCTCTTCGTCTTCTTCTTCGGCCCGGCGGCGATCTCCTGGCTCAGGATCAAGCAGGGCAAGGGGCAGCCGATCCGCACCGACGGCCCCGAATCGCACCTCGCCAAGCGCGGCACGCCGACCATGGGCGGGCTGATGATCCTGGGCGGGCTCTTCGCCGCGACGCTGCTCTGGGGCAATCTGCGCAACCCCTATGTCTGGATCGTGCTCGGCGTGACGTTCTGCTACGGCGCGATCGGCTTCTATGACGACTATCTCAAGGTGACCAAGCAGTCGCATAAGGGCTTCTCGGGCAAGGCGCGCATCGCCATCGAAGTCGTGGTCGCGCTGATCGCCTGCTACCTCGTGATGCAGACGCAGCCGCCGGCGATCTCGTCGGGCTTTGCCATGCCGTTCCTCAAGGACGCGATCATCCCGCTCGGCATCCTGTTCCCGCTGGTGACGGCCTTCGTCGTGGTCGGCGCCGGCAATTCAGTGAACCTGACCGACGGGCTCGACGGCCTCGCCATCGTGCCGGTGATGATCGCGGCAGGCACCTTCGGCTTCATCTCCTATCTCGTCGGCAACGCGATCTTCGCCAACTACCTGCAGATCAACCATGTGCCGGGCTCGGGCGAGCTCGCGGTGATCTGCGGCGCGGTGATCGGCGCCGGCCTCGGCTTCCTCTGGTTCAACGCGCCGCCGGCCCAGATCTTCATGGGCGACACCGGCTCGCTTGGCCTTGGCGGCCTGCTCGGCACCATCGCGGTCGCGACCAAGCACGAGATCGTGCTGGCGATCGTCGGCGGCCTGTTCGTGGTAGAAGCGCTCTCGGTCATCATCCAGGTCGCCGTGTTCAAGCGCACCGGCAAGCGCGTCTTCCTGATGGCGCCGATCCATCACCATTTCGAGAAACTGGGCTGGACCGAGCCGCAGGTCGTGATCCGCTTCTGGATCATCTCGGTGGTGCTGGCGCTGGTCGGCCTCTCCACGCTCAAGCTGCGCTGAGCGATGTCTGTGGCTACCGGTACCACCGCGTCATTCCGGGGCGCGCCGCAGGCCCGAGCCCGGAACCCAGACCCGATGTTCTTGATCGAGAGGGCGATCGTGTTCCGCTGTCTTTTCGAAACACCGCATCGGTTCTGGGTTCCGGGCTCAAGCGCTCCGCGCTTGCCCCGGAATGACGGAGGTACTCGATGACACCGGTTACGGTCTTCGCCGGGCGCAAGGTCGCCCTGTTCGGCCTCGGCGGCTCGGGGCTCGCCACGGCGCGCGCGCTCAAGGCCGGCGGCGCGGATGTCGCGGCCTGGGACGACAACGAGACGAGCCGCGACAAGGCGGCGGCCGAGGGCATCGCCGTCGTCGATCTCGCCAGCGCCGACTGGTCGGGCTTTGCCGCCTTCGTGCTCTCGCCGGGCGTGCCGCTGACGCATCCGGAGCCGCACTGGACCGTGGCGAAGGCGAAGGCTGTGGGCGCCGCGATCATCGGCGATGTCGAATTGTTCTTTCTGGAGCGGGCCAGGATCGCGCCGGGCTCTCCGACCGTCTGCATCACCGGCACCAACGGCAAGTCGACGACGACGGCGCTGATCGCGCATGTGCTGAAGCAGGCCGGGCGCGACGTGCAGATGGGCGGCAATATCGGCACTGCGGTGCTGGCGCTGGAGCCGCCCGCGGCCGGGCGCGTCCATGTCATTGAATGCTCAAGCTACCAGATCGACCTCGCGCCATCGCTTAAGCCCACGGTCGGCATTCAGATGAACCTGACGCCAGATCATCTCGACCGGCACGGCTCGCTGGAGAACTACGCGGCAATCAAGGAGCGGCTGGTTGCTGCCGCCGATATCGCCGTCGTCGGCGTCGACGATGAGGCCTCGAAGCAGATGGCGCGGCGCCGCGCCGCCGGAGGCCGCCCGCTCGTCAAGATCAGCGGCGAGCAGCCGCTCGACGAAGGCGTCTTCGCCGGCGTCACCGCCAATCACGGCCGGCTCGATACCCGCATCGTCGAGGTCAAGGACGGCAAGCCCAAGGTCGTCGCCAATCTCGCCGGCATCGGTTCCTTGCGCGGTTCGCACAACGCACAGAACGCGGCGGCGGCCTTCGCCGCCTGCTCGGCAGTAGGCTTGAGCGCCGAGGAGATCGAGGCCGGCTTCAAGAGCTATCCGGGTCTCGCGCATCGCATGGAGGAGCTCGGCCGGATCGGCCGCGTCGTCTTCATCAACGACTCCAAGGCGACCAATGCGGATTCCACGGAAAAGGCGCTGACCTCCTTCCGCGACATCTTCTGGATCCTCGGCGGCAAGGCCAAGGATGGCGGCATCGAGTCCCTGCGCCGCTATTTCCCGAATATCGCCAGGGCCTATCTGATCGGGGCCGCGAGCGATCTCTTCGCCGCGACCTTCGACGAGGATGGGCGTGTCACCTATGAGCGCAGCGTCACTCTCGACCAGGCGGTGGCTGACGCGACGCGCGATGCGCTCGCCAAGCCGGGCGAGGGCGAGATCGCGGTGCTGCTCTCGCCGGCCTGCGCCTCCTTCGACCAGTTCCCGAATTTCGAGGTGCGCGGCGACACGTTCCGCAAGCTTGTCGCAGCGCTGCCGGGTTTCGAGCCCTTCGGGGCACCCGGAAAATCTACCGCTCCGTAGAGCCTGCTGATGTGAGCCGGAAAAGCGTGCTCATCCCGGGCTTGACCCGGGATCCATGCCGGAACTGTTCAGGCATGGATCCCGGATCTCCGCTTCGCTGCGTCCGGGACGACGGCACGGACGTTCAAATCCGGCTGGGCTGATCGGCGTCAGGACGCCGGGCAGGCGGAGCCGCTGTCGGCCCAGGCCTGCATCAGCGCGCCGAACTCGGCCGGGGTGCCCGGAGCCGGTTCGCGGCCCTTGCCGGGCTTCCAGCCCCAGAGCACGAGGCTGTCGGTGGTGACGTGCTTGACCAGGGCAGCGAGGTCGCGGCTGCCGTTGCGGTTCTGGTCCTTCAACTGCTCGCAGATCTGGGCGAGGCTCTTGCCTTCCCAGGCCATGGAGGCCGGTGCCAGCGCCCAATGCTCGTTGCCGGGGATGCGGGCGGGATCGAAGTTCTCCTTGCCGTGGCAGGTCGCGCAATGCAGGCCGGCCGCGCCGTGCCCGTCCTTGCCGCGCACGACGAGGGGCTCGTGCAGCTTGCGCAGATCGCCCTGGCGCGGCCGCTCCGTCGCCGGATGGCAGTTCATGCAACGCGGATGCGTGAGCACCTTGCCCATCTCGTTGAAGACCGCGACCGAGCGGTCGCGCTGATTGGCGATGGACGAGAAGCTCGATGCCGGCCTCAAGGTCGCGCCGCCGGGTTGAGCCTGCCCGGCGTTCTGCGCCAGCGTCAGCGCGCTGCCGGTGACGCAGACCGCAAGCGCGGCGGCGGCAGCGAGGATGAGATTCCTGCTCATCAGACGGTTCCTCCCTGCATCGGCAACTGGCGCGGCCGGCCATGGCCGAGCGCGGCGAGCGCATTGGCGACCGCAGGGCCGATCGGCGGCACGCCGGGCTCGCCGACCCCGCTCGGTTTCTCGGTGGAGGCGATGATCTTCACCTCGACCTCGGGCATCTCGTGGATGCGCAGGGAGCGGTATTCGTGGAAGTTGGTCTGCACCGGCCGGCCCTGGTCGAGCGTTATCTCGCCG
This sequence comes from Allobosea sp. P4_C6, assembly GCF_056402015.1. Taxonomy (NCBI): domain Bacteria; kingdom Pseudomonadati; phylum Pseudomonadota; class Alphaproteobacteria; order Hyphomicrobiales; family Alloboseaceae; genus Allobosea; species Allobosea sp. P4_C6. The sequence continues at coordinate 217,822 of NZ_JBFUIF010000002.1, read as the reverse complement.
TAGAGCGCATGGCCGAGGCCGAAGCCAATGCCGCCTTCCATCTGGGCGCGGATGATGTCGGGGTTGACGGCGACGCCGCAATCCACTGCGCACCAGACCTTGTGCACCTTCGGCTCGCCCTCAGGGCCGATCGAGACCTCGGCGACCTGGGCGACGAAGGAATCGAAGCTCTCGACCACGGCGATGCCGCGCGCGCGGCCATCGAACGGGCCTGCGCCCTTCCAGTTCGCCAGCTCGCCGACCGCCTTCAGGACGCCGGCAGCGCGCGGATGCCTGTCGCCCATCAGGGCGAGCCGGCCCTGCAGCGGGTCCTGCCCCGCCGCCTGCAGCAACTCGTCGATGAAGCATTCGACGGCATAGCCGGTATGGGTGTGGCCGACCGAGCGCCACCACAGCGTGGGCACGCCGACCTTGGGATTGTGCACCTCGCAGTGGAAGTCCGGCACCTCGTAGAAGATCTCGTTGGCGCCCTCGACGGAGGTCGCGTCGATGCCGTTCTTGACGGTCATCGCCTCGAAGGGCGTGCCCAGGAAGAAGGACTGGCCGACCAGCGTGTTCGCCCAGGCCATGACCTTGCCGTCCTTCACCGCCCCTCTGAGACGATGCACGAAGAGCGGCCGGTAGTAGCCGCCTGTGAGGTCGTCCTCGCGGGTCCAGACGATTTTGACCGGGCGGTTCGGGCCGATCGCCTTGGCCACCATGGCGAGCTCGGCGGCGAGATGCTGGCTGACCTGCGCGCGCCGGCCGAAGCTGCCGCCGGCGAGCATGGTCTCGAGGCTCACCTTCTCGGGCGGAAGGCCGAGGATGGTCGCGATGGTCTGGTGTTCGGTGGTCTGGAACTGGCTGCCGAAGCGGGCGAGCGCCCGCTCGCCGTCCCATTCGAGATAGCCGTCGAGCGGCTCCATCGGCGCATGCGCCAGATAGGGGAAGACGAACTCGGCCTCGATCACGCGGTCGGCCTTGGCGAGCGCTGCCTCGGCATCGCCGTGGCTGCCGGCGATGGTGCCGGGTTGCCGAGCGAGCTTGCGGTATTCAGCGATCAGCTCGGCGCTGCCGCGCTTCTCGGCCGCACTGTCGTCCCAGGTGACCTGGAGGACCTCGCGGCCCTTCAGCGCCGGCCACATGCCGTCGGCATAGACCGCGACGCCCGAGCCGATCTGCTTGACGTCGACCACGCCCTTGATCTTGAGCGCCTCCGAGGCGTCGAAGCTCGCGACCTTGCCGCCGAAGCGCGGCGAGCGGGCCACGACGACCGTCAGCATGCCGGGTGCGTGGATGTCGATGGTGAACTGCGCTTTGCCCCGCGCCTTGTCGGCGCTGTCGAGGCGCTTCACCGCGCCTTCCTTGCCGATCAGCTTGTAGGCCGAGGCCGGCTTCAGCGGCGGGTTCTCCGGCACGGGCAGCTTCGCGGCGGCTTCCGCGAACTCGCCGAAAGAGCCCTTCTTGCCGGAGGCATGGGCGATGACGCCGTCGGAGACGGTGATCTCGCCAGCCGGGACCTTCCAGGCATCGGCTGCTGCCTGAACGAGCATGGAACGCGCCGCGGCGCCCGCCTTGCGCATCTGCTCCCAGCTGTTGGCGATGGCAGTCGAGCCGCCGGTGCCCTGCACGCCGAAGAGGAGATTGGCGTAGAGCTTGACGTCGGCCGGGGAATGCTCGGCCCGCATCTGGCTCCAGGCCGCGTCCATCTCCTCGGCGGCGAGAGTGGCGAGGCCGGTGAACGGCCCCTGGCCGAACTCGATGTGCTTGACGAGCACGGTCACGGTCGAGTCGGGCGCGACGCGAATGAAGGCATTGGGCGCGAAGGTGGCGTTGCCGCCCGGCCGGTAGGCCGCGCCGGCTCCGGATTGGGCCTTGGCGCCACGCGGCAGGTGCAGGCCAATGACGAGGGCGCCAGCGCCCGACAGCAGCGCGCGGCGGGAGAGCTTGGGATCATGCGCGGCCATGGCTCAGATCTCCAGCGCGCGGGCGGCGTCATGGATTGCGGCGCGGATGCGGACGTAAGTGGCGCAGCGGCAGATATTGCCGTTCATCGCGAGGTCGATGTCGCGATCGCTCGGCTTGCGGTTTTCCTTGAGCAGGGCGATGGCGCTCATCACCTGGCCGGACTGGCAGTAGCCGCATTGCGGCACGTCGCGTGCGGTCCAGGCGGCCTGGACGGCATCGGCCTCCTTGCCGGCGAGACCTTCGATGGTCGTGATCTCGCTGGTGCCGACCGCCGAGACCGGCGTCACGCATGAGCGCAGCGGCTGCCCGTCGATGAAGACGGTGCAGGCGCCGCATTGGGCGACGCCGCAGCCGAATTTGGTGCCGGTGAGGCCGAGATTGTCGCGGATCGCCCAAAGCAGGGGCGTTTCGTCGTCGATGTCGACGCTATGCGTCGTCCCGTTGACCTTGAGAGAGACCATGGCTGCCTCCGATGCTGGCAAGACGCAGCGCGGCACCATGGTGCGGATCGAGGGCTCGCCCTCGATGGCCCGATCTGACATATCAGATGGCGGGCGATGAATCCGTAGCCCTGGGTCGCGCGACTGGACTAATTAGACGTTTTGAGTCTAATTAGGATGGTCGCGCGCAGTTTGGATTTTGTCAAGACTACCGACGCTGCAAATGCCGGACGAAAGCGAAAGTTCCAGCCCTCTCCCTGTCGACGAGGCGAATGCCCGCGTCGACCAGATCGCCGATGCGGCGCTGCGGCTGTTCGCCCGCTATGGCTACAAGCGCAGCTCGATGGACGACATCGCCAAAGAGGCAGGTCTCGCCAAGGCGACGCTCTACCTCCACTTCAAGGGCAAGGACGACGTCTTCCGGGCGATGCTGGACTTGCTGGCGCGCCGCGTCGAGGCACGTTGCCGTGAGGTGATCGAGAGGAGGGGGCCGTTCCCGGAACGCCTCGCCGCGCTGCTCCAGGCTCATCACGGGCAGGCCTATGCGAGCTTCGGCACCGGCGAGCATCTCGTCGAGCTGAAGGCGGTGATGAACGCCATCGCGACGCGGGAGTTGCAGGCGTTCGAGCAGATCTTCGCCAGCTTCGCGCGCCAGCTGCTTCGGGAAGCGGAAGCCCAGGGCGAGATCGCCCTGAACCGTGGCTCCATCACCATCGAGGACTGGATCGCTGGGCTGATGTTCGCCGCTGCCGGCGCCAAGACGGGCGAGCCGCCGGGTGCCCAGGCCTATGCCGAGCGGCTAGCCGGCATCGCCCGCGTCTTCGCGGCCGCGGTGACGACGGGATAGGCTTCCCGGCTCTGCATGCAACCAAGCGGTCATTCCGGGGCTTCAAGCGAAGAGTCCGGAACCCAGAGCCGACGCATGCGACGAAAGAGCTGGCCAACTTGAGCGCCTTCCCGACGAGCGATATCGGTTCTGGGTTCCGGGCTCAGGCCTTCGGCCCGCCCCGGAATGACGGTGTGGCTCCGTCCTAAAACAGCGGGCTTCGGAGTGCCGTCCGGCAAGCCGGTCGTTCGCCGTGTGCAAGTCCGGCAAACCGCGGCATCGGAATCAATCGGTTAACCATTCATTGACAGAGTGATTCGTCACGCAAGGCGTGGCTTCGGCCGCGCAGAATTTGTCGATGGGATGCCGTCATGGTCTCGCGCGCGGAACCTTCTCTCAGTGGCCGCTGGTGGTGGTCGATCGATCGCCTGATCCTGACCGCGCTCGTCGCGCTGATGGTCTCGGGCGTGGTGCTGCTGATGGCCGGCGGGCCGCCGGTGGCCGAGCGGCTCGGGCTCTCGACCTTCCATTTCGTCAACCGGCAGGCGGCCTATCTCGCGGTCGCGCTGGCGATCTTCCTCGGCGTCTCGCTGATGACGCCACGCCAGGTGCGTCGCGCGGCGCTGCTGATCTATGTCGTCTCGCTCGCGATGGTGGTGGCGACGCTCTATTTCGGCGTCGAGGTGAAGGGCGCCAAGCGCTGGCTGACGCTCGGCCCGCTAGGCTCGGTCCAGCCTTCCGAATTCCTGAAGCCGGCCTTTGTCGTGCTGGCCGCCTGGGCCTTCGCCGAGGGCACGCGCCGGCCGGACCTGCCGGGCACGATCATGGCCCTGCTGCTGCTGCCGGTCACGATCGTGCCACTCGTGCTGCAACCCGATTTCGGCCAGACCATGCTGGTCAGCCTCGTCTGGTGCGGGCTGTTCTTCGTCGCCGGCCTGCATTGGTTCTGGGTGATCGGGCTCGGCGGCATCGGCGCCACCGGCATCCTCGTCGCCTATGAGCTGGTGCCGCACGTCCGCGCCCGCATCGAGCGCTTCATGGACAAGGGCTCGGGCGACACCTTCCAGGTCGACACGGCGCTGGAGAGCTTCGCGCAGGGCGGCTGGCTGGGGAAGGGACCGGGCGAGGGCACGGTCAAGCGCATCCTGCCGGACGCGCATACCGACTTCATCTTCGCCGTCACGGCCGAGGAATTCGGCATCCTCGTCTGCATGCTGCTCGTCGCGCTGTTCGCGGCCATCGTGATCCGGTCGCTCTTCGTGGCGCAGAAGGCGGAGGACCCGTTCATCCGCCTCGCCGTGACGGGGCTCGCTTTGCTCTTCGGCATCCAGGCGGCAATCAACATGATGGTCAACCTGCACATGATGCCGGCCAAGGGCATGACGCTACCGTTCATCTCCTATGGCGGCTCGTCGCTGCTCTCGCTCGCGATCGGCACCGGCTTCCTGCTGGCGCTGACCCGGCGCAGGCCGCGCTCGGTCGATTTCGGCTCCTACGGACGTTGAACGATGGCAGCGGGCAAGCTCGTCATGCTGGCCGCCGGCGGGACCGGCGGCCATCTTTTCCCGGCCGAGGCGCTGAGCCACGCGCTCCATGCCAAGGGCATGCGCGTCGTGCTGATGACCGATACGCGCGCCGCCGAGTTCGCCGGCACCTTCCCGGCCGAAGCGGTGCATGCCGTGCCGGCGGCGACACCGTCCGGCCGCTCGCTCTTCCAGAAGGCCGCGGCGCTGTTCCGCATCGCCAAGGGCACCTTCGCGGCGCGTCGGATCATCGCGCAGGTCAAGCCCGCCGTCGTCGTCGGCTTCGGCGGCTACCCGACCGTGCCGCCGGTGCTCGGCGCCTCGCTTGCCGGGGTCCGCACCCTCATCCATGAGCAGAACGCCGTGATCGGCCGCGCCAACCGCTTCCTCGCCGGCCGTGCCGACGTGATCGCGACGGGCTTCGCCAAGGTGGGTGGTCTCACCGAGGCCCAGCAGGCGAAATGCCGCCATGTCGGCAACCCCGTCCGCCCGGCCGTGATCGAGGCTGCCGGACGTGACTATGACTGGCCGGGCGAGGGCAGGATCCAGCTTCTGGTCTTCGGCGGCAGCCAGGGCGCACGCATCATGGCGGACATCGTGCCGCCGGCGATCCAGCTCCTGACCGATGCGGAGCGAGCGCGGCTGGCGATCGTCCAGCAGGCGCGGGCAGAGGATGACGAACGAGTGCGCGGCATCTACGAGAAGCTCGGCGTGAAGGCGACGATCGCGCCCTTCTTCAAGGACCTGCCGGCGCAGATGGCGGCGGCGCAGCTGGTCATCGCACGCTCGGGTGCCTCGACAGTGGCGGAGCTCACCGTGATCGGCAGGCCGGCCATCCTCGTGCCGCTGCCGGGCTCGCTCGATCAGGACCAGGCCGCCAATGCCGGGTTCCTTCAGGATGCCGGTGGCGCCATCCGCATGATGCAGCCGGACTTCACGCCGCGGCACCTCGCCGCCGAGCTCTCGCAGCTCATCGCGCAGCCGGCGCACTTGACGACGATGGCCGCAAACGCGAAGAGCGCCGGCATCCCCGACGCTGCCGACCGCCTGGCCGATCTCGTGATCGCCACGGCCCATTCTTCGAACTGACAGGATTCACGGACCATGAAGCTGCCGCCGAAGCTCGGCTCCATCCATTTCGTCGGCATCGGCGGCATCGGCATGTCCGGCATCGCCGAGGTGCTGCACAATCTCGGCTACAAGGTGCAGGGCTCGGACGCCTCCGACGGCGCCAACGTCAAGCGCCTTGCGGAAAAGGGCATCACCACCTTCGTCGGCCACAAGGCGGAAAACCTCGGCGAGGCCGAGGTCGTCGTGGTCTCGACCGCGATCAAGCGCGACAATCCCGAGCTTGCCGCCGCGCGCGAGCTGCGCCTGCCCGTGGTGCGCCGGGCGGAGATGCTGGCCGAGCTGATGCGCCTGAAGAGCTGCGTCGCCATCGCCGGCACCCATGGCAAGACGACCACGACCTCGCTGGTCGCGACGCTGCTGGAGAAGGGAGGGCTGGACCCGACCGTCATCAACGGCGGCATCATCAACGCCTACGGCACCAATGCCCGCATGGGCGAGAGCGACTGGATGGTGGTCGAGGCCGACGAATCGGACGGCACCTTCCTGAAGCTGCCGGCCGACGTCGCGATCGTCACCAATATCGATCCGGAGCATCTCGACCATTTCGGCACCTTCGACGCGATCAAGGCCGCGTTCCGGTCCTTCGTCGAGAACCTGCCCTTCTACGGCTTCGCGGTGATGTGCATCGACCACCCGACGGTGCAGGGTCTGGTCGGCCAGATCGAGGACCGCCGCGTCGTCACCTATGGCGAGAACCCGCAGGCCGATTTCCGCCTGATCGACATCGATCTCTCGGGCGGGCAGGCAAAGTTCACGCTTCTTATCCGCGACCGCAAATCGGGCCGCGACGAGGTGATCCGCGATCTCGTCATGCCGATGCCCGGCCATCACAACGCGCTCAACGCCACGGCCGCTATCGCAGTCGCCTACGATCTCGGCATTCCCGTGCCTGTTATCCGCGAGGCGCTGGCCGGCTTCGGCGGCGTCAAGCGCCGCTTCACCAAGACCGGCGAGTGGAACGGCGCGCTGATCTTCGACGATTACGGCCATCACCCCGTGGAGATCGCCGCCGTGCTCAAGGCCGCGCGCGCCTCGACCAAGGGCAAGGTCATCGCCATCGTGCAGCCGCATCGCTACACCCGGCTCTCCAGCCTGTTCGACGATTTCGCGGCCTGCTTCAACGACGCCGACACGGTGATCGTGGCCGACACCTATGCGGCCGGCGAGGCGCCGATCCCGGGCGCCGACCGCGATTCGCTGGTGGCGGGCATCAAGGCGCGCGGCCATCGCCACACGCTGCCGCTGGAAGGGCCCGAGAAGCTCGCCGGCATCGTGGCGGAGCTGGCGGGGCCGGGCGACTACGTCGTCTGCCTCGGCGCCGGCAACATCACGCAATGGGCCTATGCGCTGCCGGGGGAACTCAAGGCACTGGCGTGAATGTGCGCCGCACTCTCCGCCGTCATTCTCGGGCGCAGCGAAGCGTAGACCCGAGAATCTCAGGTAGGAAAAGGCAACGGAAACTCCTTCGGCAAGAGATGCTCGGGTCAAGCCCGAGCATGACGACCTGTTCCGTCCCGGATCATCATGCTCTAAAGCGACGCCATGCCCTTTGCAGACCTCACCTCCGACATCCGCGCCTCGGCTCCCGATCTGCGGGGGCGGCTCCTTGCGAACCAGGACCTTTCCGGTCTGACGTGGTTCCGCGTCGGCGGTGCCGCGCAGATCCTGTTCACGCCGGCCGATGACGAGGACCTGGCCTATCTGCTCTCGAAGCTGCCGGAGGACATTCCGGTCACCGTGGTCGGGCTCGGCTCCAACCTGATCGTGCGCGACGGCGGCATTCCCGGCGTCGTGGTCCGGCTCGGCGGCAAGGGCTTCGGCGAGATCGCGATCGAGTCCGGCGATCGGCTGCGGGCCGGCACGGCAGTGCCGGACGTCAAGGTGGCGCGGGCGGCGGTCGATGCCTCGCTCGATGGGCTTGCCTTCTATCGCGGCATCCCCGGCTCGATCGGCGGGGCGCTGCGCATGAACGCCGGTGCCCATGGCGGCGAGACGACCGATGTGCTGGTCGAGGCGCGTGGCGTCACCCGCAAGGGCGAGATCGTAACGCTGAGCCACGCGCAGATGGGCTTCACCTATCGCAACAGCGCTGAGGCGACCCGCGAGATCATCTTCACCTCGGCGCTCTTCCAGGGGCGGCCGGGCGACAAGGCGGCGATCCAGGCCGAGATGGACCGGGTGACGCAGGCGCGCGAGGCGGCCCAGCCGATCAAGGAGCGCACGGGAGGCTCGACCTTCAAGAATCCCGATGGCGGCAAGGCCTGGAAGCTGATCGATGCTGCCGGCTGCCGTGGCCTGCGCGTCGGCGGGGCGCAGGTCTCGGAGATGCACTGCAACTTCCTGATCAACACCGGCGGCGCGACGGCGGCCGATGTCGAGGGGCTGGGCGAAGAAGTGCGCCGCCGGGTCAAGGACAACTCCGGCTTCGAGCTGCACTGGGAGATCAAGCGGCTCGGGGTTGCGGCGTAATCGTCGCCATCGCGGCGGCCCGGCGCGAGAGTAGCATGCCGGCGATCGTCGAACTCAGGATGATCGCGATGCCGAGGAGCTGGAGCCCGCCAAGCCATTGGCCGAGCAGGACGGCGCCGAGGATGGTCGCGACCGTTGGGCTGAGCAGCCCGAGAAAGGCGACGCTGGCGCCGAGCGTGGTGATGCCCCGGACCCAGAGCCAGTAGGCGAGGGCGGTGCCGATCAGGACGAGATAGCCCAGGCCGAGGCCGTTCAGGGCGGTCGGCATCGGCGGCGGCCCTTCCACCAGCAGCGCCACCGGCAGCAGGATCAGCCCGCCCAGCGTGAGTTGCCAGGCCGCCAGAGCGAGCGGCGAGCCCATCTTGCCCCAGCGTTCGATCAGCACGGTGCCGGTCGCCATCGAGGCGGCGCTGGCGAGGCCGGCGATCAGGCCGACGGCATCGGGCCGGGCATGCGGATCGAGCACCAGCAGGGCCACGCCGACGAGGCCAGCGAGCGCGGCGACGATCTGGCCCCGGCCGGGGCGCCGGCCGAGCAGCGGCCAGGCCAGCAGTCCGACGATCAGCGGCTGGATCGAGCCGACCGTGGCGGCAAGCCCGCCCGGCAGGCGCGCGGCACTGACGAAGAGCAGCGCGAAGAACAGCCCGATATTGGCGAGCCCGAGTGCCGCGAGCGGCAGGAGCTTGTCGCGCGGCGGCAGTCCCGGCCCAAGCGCCATCAGCAGAAGGCCGGCCGGCAAGGCGCGGAGAGCTCCGACCAGCAGCGGGTGATCCACGGGCAGCGTCTGGGTGAAGACGATGTAGGTGGAACCCCAGAGGCAGGGCACGAGGATCGTGGTCAGCAGCGTTCTGTTCAGGCTCGGCATGGCGGCCTCCGATGCGCGTGGAGCTTGGCTCCCGACAGCGCCGATGCTAGTTTGATTTGATGTAAGATAATTCGATATCAAATTATCTGATATGAAATTACTTGGCAAGGAGCGGGGATGAGCGAGGAGCGGCCCGGTGGTCAGGGCGGGGCAATGGATTCGATCCTGACGCAGTGGCGGCGGGAGCGTCCCGACCTCGACACCAGCGTTATGGCGGTCTGCGGCGATCTCTGGCGCGCGGCCGACCGGGTGCGCGACGGCGTTTCCGCCAATCTCGTGGCCGACGAGCTCGATCTCGCCGGTTTCGACGTGCTGCTGACTCTGCGGCGGCAGGGCAAGGGGCGGGCGCTCTCACCGTCCGAACTCGCGCAGGACATGATGATCTCGACCTCGGCGATGACGAATCGGCTGGACCGCCTGCAGAAACGCGGGCTGATCGAGCGGCAGGCCGATCCGGCCGACCGCCGGGCGTTGCGCATCGTGCTGACGGAGGCGGGCTTCGCGCTCGCCGACCGAATCGTCGTCTCGCATGTCGCGACGGAGGAGCGGCTGGTCGGCGCCCTTTCGCCGGAGGAGCGGGCGCAACTGCGACGGCTTCTCGCCAAGATCGGCTAGCGGCTGCTGATTCTCTATGGAATCACGCGGTCATCCCGGGCTTGACCCGGAATCCATGCCGGAGCTTTGCCGATCAAGCTTCAGGCATGGATCCCGGCTCTGCGTTTCGCTCCGGCCGGGATGACCCGGATTTTCGTGAATACACAGAGGCCTTCAGGCCTAGCCGTAATGGCCTTCTCAAGGCCGGAGCGTCGGGCCGTCGTCCCTCGTTAACGCCCGGTTCGTCATGGTTAACGCGCTGTTAACCATTGCGGGCAGAGGTTCGGCCATCGCATCGAGCGGGGACCGGCATGAGCAAACACGTCGCAGTGCTGATGGGCGGATGGTCCGTCGAGCGGGAGGTCAGCCTCAATAGCGGCGCGGCCTGCGCGCGAGCGCTGGAGAGCGTCGGCTACCGCGTCACGCGCGTCGACGTGCAGCGGGACATCGCCGAGGTTCTCGCGCGGCTGAAGCCCGACGTCGCCTTCAACGCGCTGCATGGGCGCTTCGGCGAGGACGGCACGATCCAGGGCGTGCTCGAGATCCTGCGGATTCCCTATACCCATTCCGGCGTGCTGGCCTCGGCGCTCGCGATTCGCAAGGACCGGGCGAAGACGGTGGTGAAGGCGGCCGGCGTGCCCGTCGCCCATGGCGTCAACGTCTCTCGCTTCGCCGCAGCGAAGCAGCATGTGCTGCCGCCGCCCTATGTGCTCAAGCCGATCGACGAGGGTTCCTCTGTCGGCGTAGTGATCGTGAAGCAGGGCCGGGAGCATCCGCCGCAGGAAATCGCCCGGCCGGACTGGCCCTGTGGCGAAATGCTGCTGGCCGAAACCTTTATCGCCGGCCGCGAGCTGACCTGCGCGGTGATGGGCGAGCGCAGCCTCGGTGTGACGGAAATACAAGCCGCAACCGGTGAGTTTTACGACTACGACGCGAAGTACGCGAAAGGTGGCTCGATCCACATCTGTCCGGCTCAAATTTTACCGAAAATTTACCAGCAGATCGAAGAGTGTGCGTTAACGGCGCATCAAGCAATCGGATGCCGGGGCGTCAGCAGATCTGACTTCCGATACCACGACGAGACCGACACGCTCGTCTGGCTGGAGGTCAATACGCAACCCGGAATGACCGAGACCAGCCTGGTGCCCGAACTGGCTGCCCACGCGGGCCTGAACTTCGGTGAGCTCGTCAAATGGATGGTGGAGGACGCCTCCCTCGATCGGTGAATGCGATGACGGCGAAACCCGTTTCAGTGGCAAGACGCGCGCCGGTGGCGAGACCTGTCTCGCGCCTGCCGGTCCAGCATGCCGGCCCGCAGCTGCTCGTCGGCGAGCGGCAGGGCAAGTGGCTGCGCCGCTCGCGCCGCAGCGCCATCGCCGTGCCGCTGGCGCAGCGCCTGCCGAGCAGCCTCGGCACCTGGCTCGCGATCGGCTTCCTCACCCTGAGCCTGGGCACCGGCTTCGTGATGGGCGGCCACTGGCAGACCATGCAGGACAATTACGGCGAGCCGCGCCACATGCTGGCTCGCGCACTCGGCTTCGGCATCGACCGCGTCACCATCTCGGGCCTCTCGGGGCTCTCGGAGCAGGAGGTGCTGGTCGCGGCCGGCATCGATTCGAAGACGTCGCTGGTGTTCTTCGACGCCGACGAGGCTCGCAAGCAGCTCGAAGCCACGCCGCTGATTCGCGAGGCGACGGTGCGCAAGCTCTATCCGGGCGAGGTCTCGATCGCGCTCACCGAGCGCGAGCCCTTCGCGTTGTGGCAGGTCAAAGGGGAGCTTTTCGTGATCGCGGCCGACGGGACGGTGATCGACAAGATGGATGACGGCCGTTTCGCCTATCTGCCGCTGGTCGTCGGCAAGGACGCCAACAACCGGGCGGGCGAGTATCTCGCGCTGCGCAACCAGGCGGGGCCCTTCGCCCAGCATATCCGCGCGGCGACGCTGATCTCCGGCCGCCGCTGGAACCTCAAGCTCGACAACGGAATGGATGTGCGCCTGCCCGAGACCAAGCCGGAAGCCGCCGTCCAGCGCCTCGTCTCGATGGAGAGCGACTACCGCATCCTCGACAAGGATGTGCTGGCCATCGATCTGCGCCAGCCCGACCGCGTGGTGATGCGCCTCTCCGAGGAGGCCGCCGCCGCCCGGGCCGACCTGCTCAAGAGCAAGGGCAAGAAGAAGGGAGGCGAGGCATGAACCACGTCACCTCCCAGGGTCTGACCCCGCGCATGCGTCCGCTGTCGTCGCGCAAGAGCGCGACCTTGTCGATTCTTGACATCGGCACCAGCAAGGTCGTCTGCCTGATCGCCGAGCTCAACCCGGCCGAGGCCAATGAGCGGCTGCGCGGACGCACCCATGTCGCCCGCATCATCGGCATCGGCCACCAGCGTTCGCTCGGCCTGAAGGGCGGGGCGATCATCGATCTCGAAAGCGCCGAGCGTGCGATTCGTGCCGCGGTCGACGCGGCCGAGCGCATGGCCAAGGTCGAGGTGCAGTCGGTCATCGTGAACCTGACCGGCGGGCGCATCGGCTCCCAGCATTATGCGGCGAGCGTCGACCTGCGCTCCGGCTCGGTCGGCGACGGCGACGTCAAGCGCGTGCTCGCCACCGCCGCGACCCATGCGATCCGGCCGGGCAAGGCCGTGCTCCATGCGCTGCCGACCGGTTACGCGCTGGACGGCGTGCCGGGCGTGCTCGATCCGCGCGGGCTGATCGGCGGCAAGCTCTCCGTCGACATGCATGTCGTCGCCAGCGAGGCGGCAGCGGCGCGCAACGTCATGCTGGCGGTCGAGCGCTGCCATCTCGAGGTCGAGGCCGTGGTGGCGACGCCCTACGCCTCCGGCCTTTCGGTTCTCGTCGACGACGAGGCCGAGATGGGCGTGGTCGTCGTCGATCTCGGCGGCGGCACCACCAGCCTCGGCGTCTTCTCCGGCGGGCACATGGTCCATGCCGACGCGATCGCGGTCGGCGGCAACCACATCACCATGGACGTGGCGCGCGGCCTTTCCACCCGCGTCTCGGCGGCCGAGCGGCTGAAGACGCTGCACGGCTCCTGCATCTCCAGCGCCTCCGACGAGCGCGACATGATCGCGGTGCCGCAGGTCGACGACGACGAGCGCGACATGCCGAACCATCTGGCGAAGTCGCATCTGGTGCGGATCATCAAGCCCCGCGTCGAGGAAATCCTCGAGCTGGTGCGCGACCGGCTGACCAATGCCGGCTTCTCGGCCCAGGCCGGGCGGCGCGTCGTGCTGACCGGCGGCGCCTGCCAGCTCACCGGCCTGCCGGAAGTGGCGCGGCGTGTGCTGGGGGGGCAGGTCCGCACCGGACGCCCCCTCGGGATCAAAGGGTTGCCGGAAGCGGGCAAGGGCCCGGCCTTTTCGGCGGCGGTCGGCCTGCTGGTCTATCCGCAGGTCGCCCATGTCGAGCACTTCGAACCGCGCGCCGCCGGTGCGCGCTATTTCGCAACCGGGACGGACGGCTACTTCTCGCGTGTCGGGCAGTGGCTGAAGGACAGTTTCTAGATCATGGCGCGAAAGGGCGGAGACCAGCCTTTCGCGCGCATATCCGGAATTTGAGTGAGTACCGGCGCGTTCGAAAGGGCGAGCCACGGCGTCAAACGTAGCAATCGGGACGGCTCCCGCCAGGCGCCGGACAAACGGATCAAAAGAGGCAACCATGGCGATGAATCTGCAAGCCCCGGACATCCGGGAACTGAAGCCCCGGATCACCGTCTTCGGCGTCGGTGGCGCCGGTGGCAATGCGGTCAACAACATGATCGAGGCGGGACTCGACGGCGTCGATTTCGTCGTCGCCAACACGGACGCTCAGGCTCTCGCCCTTTCGCGCGCCTCGCGCATCGTCCAGATGGGCCTCCAGGTCACCGAGGGTCTCGGCGCCGGCTCGCAGCCGGAAGTCGGGCGCGCGGCGGCCGAGGAGGTCATCGACGAGATCCGTGACCATCTGGCGGGCGCCCACATGGTGTTCATCACCGCCGGCATGGGCGGCGGCACCGGCACCGGCGCGGCCCCCGCCATCGCCCGCGTCGCCCGCGACATGGGCATCCTGACCGTCGGCGTCGTCACCAAGCCGTTCCAGTTCGAGGGCCAGCGCCGCATGCGCATGGCGGAGGCCGGCATCGGCGAGCTCAACGAAGCCGTCGACACGCTGATCGTCATCCCCAACCAGAACCTGTTCCGCGTCGCCAATGAGACCACCGGCTTCGCCGATGCCTTTGGCATGGCCGACCAGGTGCTCTATTCGGGCGTCGCCTGCATCACCGACCTGATGGTCCGCCCCGGCCTCATCAACCTCGACTTCGCCGACGTGCGCGCCGTGATGCGCGGCATGGGCAAGGCGATGATGGGCACCGGCGAGGCGCAGGGCGAGAAGCGCGCGCTGACCGCCGCCCAGGCCGCGATCAACAACCCGCTGCTCGACGACGTCTCGATGAAGGGCGCGCGCGGCCTGCTGATCTCGATCACCGGCGGGCGCGACATGAAGCTCTATGAGGTCGACGAGGCCGCCACCCGCATCCGCGAGGAGGTCGATTCCGAGGCCAACATCATCGTCGGCGCGACCTTCGACGAGTCGCTCGAGGGAACGGTCCGCGTCTCCGTCGTCGCCACCGGCATCGACAAGCCGATCTCGACGCAGGCCGAGGTCGACGACACCGAGGCCCGCATCGCCCAGGTCGCCGAGCGTCTGAAGCAGGAAGCGCGCCTGCGCAGCACTGCCGCCGCCGCGACCCGTCCGGTCGCCCAGGCCACGCATGTGCCGGTCATCGAGACCACCCGCATGGCCCCGATGGCCGAGCCCGCCCCGGCGCCGATGGCGCAGGACATCCGGATCGAGCCGGTCCAGCCTCGCCCCGTCATGGCCGCCCCGGCTCCCGAGCCGATCGCCCATGCCGAGCCGAGCCTGCATTTCGACGACAGCTTCATCCCGCCGATGCCGGAGCGCGCGGTGGTCCGCCCGACCCGCATGCCGCGCGTCGAGGATCTTCCGGCCCCTGGCCAGGCCCAGCTCAACGCCCAGCGCGGCGCCCAGCCCGCGCCGGTGCCGCCGAACGCCATCGAGCAGAAGCGCATGTCGCTGATGCAGCGCCTCGCCTCGGTCGGCTTCGGTCGCAAGGAGGATGAGGCCGAGCATGCGCCGGCCCCGGCTCCGGTTCGCCAGGCTCCGCAGGCCCCGATGCCGCAGGCGGCTGCGCCGAGCGCTGCTCATGCCGAGTATATGCGCCGTCCGGCACAGCCGCCGGTCTCGCGTCCGGCGCAGGGCCAGCTCGACCCGCATGGCCGACTCGCGCCGACCCGCAGCAGCGAGGAAGATCACCTGGAGATTCCCGCTTTCCTGCGTCGCCAGGCGAACTGAACGACCGCGCCTTTCACGGCGTTGTAACCGATCCCGTCGCGGCCAGCCGCGGCGGGATTTTTGCGTGTTAGAAAATCGTTATCTTTCAGCGTGTTATTGATCGGGGCCAAAGCTTTCCCGCTGTAACACAGCGAAAGAAAGAGTGATTTTGAGAGGCTGCGGCAAAGACTTATGTTGCAGCCGCATCAAGAGGATTAGCCCATCTGGGTCGCTTGATGCCGAATTTGGATATGTCGCCGCCGACCGTCGCATATGAAGCGACCCCGGTTGCCGCGACCAGGATTGGATAGCGGAATGAACTTCGATCGGCAGACGACCTTGCGCGCAGCCGTGACCCTCGCCGGGATCGGTGTCCATTCCGGGGCGCCCGCGAGCATCTGCCTGAAGCCTTCCAGCGCCAATTCGGGCGTCGTCTTCCTGCGGACGGGCATCGAGGGCATGCCGCCCCAGCTCATCCACGCCAAGCATACCAAGGTCAGCGCCACCGAGCTCTGCACCGTGATCGGCGATCGCGGCCCGGCCTCGGTTTCGACGATCGAGCATCTGATGTCGGCCTGTGCCGGTCTCGGCCTCGACAACGTTCTCGTCGAGATCGACGGGCCGGAAATGCCGATCATGGACGGCAGCGCCACCGCGTTCGTCGCGGCGATCGAGGCGACCGGCATGGTCATGCTCGGCGCTGCCCGTCGCTACCTCAAGGTTCTCCAGCCGGTGCGCATCGAGAACGGCCGCGCCTTCGCCGAGCTGATGCCGGCCGAGCAGGGCTTCCGCCTCGACGTCGAGATCGATTTCGACACCGCCGTCATCGGCCGCCAGCGCAAGATCTTCGATCTCGACGCGAAGGCCTATGCCAGCGAGATCTCGAAGGCCCGCACCTTCGGCTTCATGCGCGATGTCGAGCAGCTCTGGAAGGCTGGCTTCGCGCTCGGTGCCTCGCTCGACAACACCGTCGCGATCGGCGAGGACAAGGTCATCAACCCCGAAGGCCTGCGCTACGGCGACGAGTTCGTGCGCCACAAGGTGCTCGACGCGATCGGCGATCTGGCGCTCGCCGGCTATCCGATCATCGGCGAGTTCCGCTCCTATTGCGGCGGTCACCGCATGAATGTCCGTATCCTGGAAGCGCTCTTCGCCGACCGTGCCAATTTCGCGATCGTCGAATCCCAGCCGGTCTTCGCCGCGCCGCGCGCCGTTCAGATGGCTGCGTCCGCGCCGGCAGCCTACGCGCCGGATCTGCACTGAAAAGTCGCAGGGCGGCGCTTTCTGCCTTTCCTTCGCCAGGTTTTTGTCCCAGATGCCGCAAGGCTGCGGAATCGTGCCCTGACCGGCTTTCGGCAGTGGCGCGGGGGAAGCGTCTGAGGTAAGGCATGCTTCCCGCCGGCAGAGACGATCGAAAG
Source organism: Allobosea sp. P4_C6 (assembly GCF_056402015.1). Lineage (NCBI taxonomy): Bacteria > Pseudomonadati > Pseudomonadota > Alphaproteobacteria > Hyphomicrobiales > Alloboseaceae > Allobosea > Allobosea sp. P4_C6. Next base: position 201,259 of record NZ_JBFUIF010000002.1, on the reverse strand, counting down.
AGGACGGACGACGTGAGCGTGAAGCGGCATAGCCTTCCGGCAATTCATCGTGGCTCCTATCCACGCAAGGGCATCGCCCTGGCGCTGGGCGCCGCCATGCTGCTCGGCGGCTGCGATACGCTGTCCTCGCTCAATCCGTTCGACAAGCCCGAGGTCTACAAGCCGGACCTCACCCCGCCCGAGCCGGCCGACAAGCTCTATAACGAGGGCCTTGCGCGCCTGCAGACCGGCGACAGCGAAGGCGCGACCAAGAAGTTCGAAGGCATCGACAAGGCGGAGCCGTTCTCGCCCTACGCCCGCAAGGGCCTGCTGATGACGGCCTACACCAATTTCCAGGCTTCGAAGTGGGAGGAGGCGATCACCGCGTCCAAGCGCTTCATCGCCCAGAACCCGGCCAGCCCCGATGCGGCCTATGCGCAGTACATCCTGGCGATGTCCTATTATAACCAGATTCCGGACACGACCCGTGATCAGGAGCGGACGGCTCAGGCGATCCAGGCCTTCGAGCAGCTGATCGCAAATTATCCGAAGTCGGAATACGTGCTGGACGCCAAGGAGAAGCTCCTGGTGGCGCGCGACCAGCTCGCCGGCAAGGAGATGAACGTCGGCCGCTACTATCTGGAGAAGCGCAACTACACCGGCGCGGTGAACCGCTTCCGCGAGATCATCATCAAGTACCAGACGACGCGGCATGTCGAGGAGGCGCTGATGCGCCTGACCGAGGCCTATATGGCGATGGGCATCTCCAACGAAGCCCAGACTGCCGCGGCCGTGCTCGGCCACAACTTCCCGGATAGCCCGTGGTACAAGGACGCCTACAGGCTGCTGCAAAGCGGCGGTCTGGAGCCGCGCGAGGATCGTGGCTCCTATATCAGCCGCGCCTTCCAGGGCTTCTCGCGCACGGTCGGCGGCGTTTTCGGGTTCGGCGGTCTCTGACGGGGCTTGCATGACGGACCCCGGACGACCCTGCCGGCTCCGCAAACCGAGCTGAGCGCCAATGCTGGCGCAGCTCTCCATCCGCGATATCGTCCTGATCGACCGGCTCGATCTCGGCTTCCGTGAGGGCCTCAGCGTCCTCACGGGCGAGACGGGCGCCGGCAAATCGATCCTGCTCGACGGTTTCGCGCTGGCGCTCGGCGGGCGCGGCGATGGTTCCCTCGTGCGCCATGGCGAGGCGCAGGGACAGGTCAGCGCCGTCTTCGACCTGCCGCTCGAGCATGCCGCTCGCAAGCTGGCGCAGGCCCAGGAACTCGGCACCGACGGCGATCTGATCCTGCGCCGCGTGCAATATGCCGATGGCCGCACGCGCGCCTTCATCAACGACCAGCCGGTTTCGGTGCAGATCCTGCGGATGGTCGGCGCGGCGATCGTCGAGATCCACGGCCAGCATGACGACCGGGCCCTGACCGACCCGGCCCAGCACCGCACCATCCTCGACGGCTTCGGCGGGCTCGAGAAGCAGGCCGAGGCCGTCGCCACGGCCAGCGAGACGCTGAAGCGCGCGCGGCAGGCCCTGCAGGCGCAGCGGATGCGGGTCGAGGCGGCGCGCAAGGAAGCGGATTTCCTGCGCCACGCGGTCGAGGAACTCGGCAAGCTCGCGCCGCAGCCGGGCGAGGAGGATGCACTCGCCGCAACCCGGCAATCGATGATGCAGGCGGAGAAGGTCGCGCGCGACCTGATCGATGCCCATGAAGCCGTCGGAGGGCAGGCGTCGCCGGTCGCGGGGCTGGCGGCCGTGCTGCGCCGGCTGGAGCGCCGGGCCGGGCAGGCGCCGGAGCTGATCGATCCCTCGCTCGCCTCGCTCAACACCGCCATCATCGCGCTCGAGGAGGCGGGCGAGACGCTCGCTGCCGCGATGCGCGCCGCAGAGTACGATCCGCGCGAGCAGGAGCGCATCGAGGAGCGGCTCTTCGCGCTCAGGGCGGCGGGCCGCAAATACGACGTGCCGGTCGATGGGCTGCCCGTCCTTGCCGCCACGATGGCGAGCGATCTCGCCGCGCTCGACGAAAGCGAATCGTCGCTCGCGCGCCTCGAGGCCGAGCTGAACGAGGCGGAGACAGCTTTTCTCGCACAGGCGCAGGCGCTGTCAGAGGCCCGCAAAGCGGCCGCGGCGCGGCTCGATGAGGCCGTGAAGGCCGAGCTGCCGCCGCTCAAGCTGGAGCGCGCCCGCTTCATCACCCGGATCGAGAGCGACGAGAGCGCGCGCGGCCCGGAGGGCTTCGACAGGGTCGAGTTCTGGGTCGAGACCAATCCGGGCACGCGGCCGGGGCCGATGATGAAGGTCGCGTCCGGCGGCGAGCTTTCGCGCTTCATGCTGGCGCTCAAGGTGGTGCTGGCCGAGCGCGGCTCCGCGCCGACGCTGGTCTTCGACGAGATCGATACGGGCGTCGGCGGCGCCGTCGCCGATGCGATCGGCGAGCGGCTGGCGCGGCTCGCGGGACGGGTGCAGGTGATCTCGGTGACGCATGCTCCGCAGGTCGCCGCCAAGGCCGGGCAGCATTTCCTGATCGCCAAATCGGCGGTTGACGACGCGGCTTCCCGCACCGTGACGCGGGTCACGGTGCTGGAGGATCAGGCGCGGCGCGAGGAGATCGCGCGAATGCTGGCCGGCGCCTCGATCACAGAAGAGGCGCGGGCCGCGGCCGGGCGCCTGCTGCAGGCGGCGGGTCTGCGCGGCTGAGGCCGCTTGGTGCGGTCGAGACGGAATCCACTGACCGTCATTATCTTCTGACCGTCATTCCGGGCATCGCGCCAGCGATGAGCCCGGAACCCAGAACCGATGCCCTCGATCGTGAAAACTGCGGGAAAGTTTCCGTTTCATGACGGACAGCATCGGTTCTGGGTTCCGGGCTCGGCCTTTCAGGCCGCCCCGGAATGACGGTGCGAGCAGCTTGGCCGCCGGCATGGATCAACACGTCGAGCGGGGCCTCGAAGATGCCGTCGTGCAGAATCGAGACCTCATAGGCGCCGATGCGGCGTGACTGCTGCTCCATGAACCGTTCTCCGTCAGGCATGATGCTTCGGCGATCAGGGCTGGAAGCTAGTGGGACCGGCGGATGGCCGACAAGGCGCGTCTGGCTTCGTGCGGCTTTGCGTGCCGCGCCGGGCGCCATGCATTCCCTTTTGCCTCGGTTTGCTCTATGAGCCGGTTTCATTCGATGGCGCAGCCTGCCCGTCAGCGCTTCAGCCCATCGTCCACGCTTTCGCGTCGTTCCGCCGACCACGCCGCAACCTCAGGCCCGTTATCGCATGTCCTTCTCCCTCACGAGCCCGCCGCTCGCGCGCGCGCTCGCCGATCGCAACTATTCCGAACCGACGCCGGTGCAGAGCGCTGTGCTGGAGGAGAACGCCCGCGGGCGCGATCTTCTGGTTTCCTCGCAGACAGGCTCCGGCAAGACCATCGCCTATGGCCTCGCCATCGGCGAGACGCTGCTGGGCGACGCCGAAAAGCTCGGCCCCGCCGCCGAGCCGCTGGCGCTGATCATCGCGCCGACGCGCGAGCTTGCGCTCCAGGTGCAGCGCGAACTCGCCTGGCTCTATGCCCAGACCGGAGCGCGGGTGATCTCCTGCGTCGGCGGCATGGACCCGCGCCGCGAGGCCATGCTGCTCGACGAGGGTGCCCATATCGTCGTCGGCACGCCCGGCCGCCTGCGCGACCATATCGAGCGGCGCCGCCTCGACGTTTCCGCGCTGAAGGCGGTCGTGCTCGACGAGGCTGACGAGATGCTCGATCTCGGCTTCCGCGACGATCTCGAATACATCCTGAAGACGACGCCCGAGGGGCGGCGCAGCCTGCTGTTCTCGGCGACCTTCCCGAAGGCCATCGTCCAGCTCGCGCAGAGCTATCAGCGCGATGCGCTGCGCATCGAGGTGGAAGCGACGCGGCGCGGCCATGCCGACATCGCCTACAAGGCCGTGCGCGTCTATCCCAAGGAGGCGGAACTCGCGGTCGTCAACCTGCTGCGCTTCCACAATGCGCCAGTGGCGCTCGTCTTCTGCAATACCCGCAACGCCGTGCGCCACCTCGAGGCGATCCTGCTGGAGCGCGGTTTCACCTCCGTCGCGCTCTCGGGCGAACTCGGCCAGAACGAGCGCAACGCCGCGCTGCAGGCGCTACGCGACGGCCGGGCGCGGGTCTGCGTCGCGACCGATGTCGCGGCGCGCGGCATCGACCTGCCGGGGCTCGACCTCGTCATCCATGCCGAATTGCCGAACGATTCCGAGGTGATGCAACACCGTTCGGGCCGCACGGGCCGCGCCGGCAACAAGGGCACGAGCGTGCTGCTGGTGCCGCAGTCGCGCCGGCGCAAGGCCGAGCGCCTCCTGATGGAGGGCAAGGTCGAGGCCGAATGGATCGCCCCGCCGACGGCGGAGGAAATCCGCGTGCTCGACCAGGAGCGCCTGCTATCCGATCCGCTGCTCAGCGGCGACGGCTCCGAGGACGATGCCGGCATGATCGAGGCGCTGATGGCGGGCCGCGAGGCCCGTGACATCGCGGCGGCCCTGGTCCGTCTCTACCGTACCCGGCTGCCAGCGGCGGAAGAGGTCGGCGATCCCGGCTTCGGCCGTGACGAGCGCCGCCCCGTCCGCACGAACGAGGATTACGCTGCCAAGCGCCGTCCGTTCGGACGCGACGAGGGCGAGGATGGCGAACGCCCGCGCAAGCCGGCCGGCCCGCGCGGCGACACCGTCTGGTTCCGGCTCGACATCGGCCGCAAGCAGGGCGCCGATCCGCGCCAGCTCCTGCCGATGCTGTGCCGCCGCGGCCGGATCACCCGCGACGAGGTCGGCGCGATCCGCATCTTCGACCGCGAGACCAAGGTCGAGATCGATGCCGATGTGGCCGACCGCTTCTACGAATCGGCGAAGGTGCCGGATCGCGACCGGATCACGATCGAGCCCACGACCGAGGCCGAGCGGCGGCCGGCCAAATCTTTTGGCGACAAAGCCGAGCGTCCGGCTGCGCCGCGCAAGAGCTGGGACGGCGCCGAGGCTACGGGCGATGCGCCGCAGCGTCCGCGCTATCAGCCGAAGGACGGCGGAGAGCGCGAGCCGCGCGGCGAGGACCGCAAGCCTTATCGCCCGGAAGGCAGGCCCCAGCGCGACGACGCTCGCCCGCGCCGGGATGATGGCAAGCCCGCCGGTGGCGGCTTCAAGAAGCCGTTCGCTGCGAAGGGGAAGCCCTTCGCCGCCAGGCCGGAGCGTACTGAGGGCGGGCGCCCCGCCGGCGGCGGTAAGCCGTTCGGAAAGGGCAAGCCGCGCCGCGGCTGAGCCTCAGCGGCCGGCGTCTGCAATCCGCCTTCTCTTCGCTCTCAGCGCAAGCCAAGGAAGGAGAGAATGGCGAGGACGACGACGATCAGGCCGACGATATAAATGATGTTGTTCATGAAAAACCCCCTGACTGAATGAGCCATCAGGCTCGATTTGACAGGGGGTGAACCCCATTTAGGGGCCAAAGGTTCCCGCGACGACGGCAGCGCTCCCGGGGAGCGCCCGATCCCGACCCGGGTTCAGACCACGATCTTGCGGTAGAGATGCCAGGTCGCGTGGCCGAGCACCGGCATCACCACGATCAGGCCGACCAGCACCGGCAGGCAGCCGAGCACGAGCAACCCGGTCACCATCAACCCCCAATACATCATCACGCGCGGATTGGCCTCGACGGCGGCGATCGAGGTGCGGATCGCCGTGGGCGCATCGACATGCCGGTCGATGATCAGCGGGAAGGATATCACCGAGATCGAGAAGGCGAGGATCGCGAAGAGCAGCCCGAGCGAGTTGCCGATGACGATCATGATCCAGCCGTCGGCCGTGGTGAAGAGGGCCCGCAGGAAATCAGTGGTCGAGACATCGGCCGGCAGACCGAGGATGCCGCGATAAAGGAACCAGGCGCTGAATAGCCAGGCGAGGAAGAGCCCGGTCAGGATTGCGCCCAGCAGGATGATCTGTCCGATCGAGGGCGAGCGCAGCACTTCGAGTGCGTGACTCCAGGAAGAGTCGAGGCCCTTCTCGCGGCGGCGGCTCACCTCATAGAGCCCGATCGCGGCGAACGGGCCGATCAGCGCAAAGCCGCTGAGCAGCGGGAAGAGCAGGGGGAAGATGTTGTAGCTCACGGTGAGCTGCGCCAGCAGGATGCCGGCAATGGGATAGATCACCGCGATGAAGACCAGATGGCTCGGCTGCGCCATGAAGTCCTCCCAGCCGCGTCGCAGCGCTTCGCGCAAGTCCATCGTGGTGATGGTCTTGATGCGTGGCTGCGAGAGCGTGACGATGTCATGTACGGTGCCGTCGACATTAGCCATGGCGTGACTCCCGGTTCCTGGCCCGGTTCACCACGGCTGTCGACATGTCCCTGGCGTCAACGGCCTGCGGCGTCGAGCTTCCAATTCCCAGCCTCCAAACTATACGCGCGAAAGCCGGATTTGTCGCAAGCCTTCTCGCGGATGTGAGAGGCTTATCGATCATAGTCCTCATCTTGAGGAGTAGCCGAAGGCTGCGTCTCGAAGGATGTTCCAGATGGTTCGGGAACCTTCTGAAGCACCCTTCGAGACGCCGCTGCGCGGCTCCTCAGGATGAGGGCTGAGTATCGGCTGGAGTGGTAAGCCGCATCGGCTGCTGCCCTTTCTCGTCACGCGCATCTCGCCTAATGCTGTGCCATGAGCGACGCCGACGACACCGCCCTCTCCGAAACCCCGGTTGCCGAGCTGACGCCGCGCAAGGCGAAGGTCGAGCACAAGCGGCTTGCCGCCGAGGTGCAGGCGGCGAACGACGCCTATTTCCAGGACGATCAGCCGATCATCGATGACGCGGCCTATGACGCGAAGCGTCAGCGGCTGGTCGCGCTCGAAGAGGCCTTTCCCGAGCTGAAGGACGCCGCCGGCGTCAGCGGCAAGGTCGGCGCCAAGCCTTCGGGCAAGTTCGCCAAGATTCGCCATCGCGTGCCGATGCTCTCGCTCGACAACGCCTTCTCCGACGAGGCGGTCGCCGAGTTCGTCAGCCGTGTCTATCGCTTCCTCGGGCGCAAGGAAGAACACGGCATCGCCTTTACCGCCGAGCCGAAGATCGACGGGCTGTCGCTTTCGCTGCGCTACGAGAAGGGCGAACTCGTCTCTGCCGCGACGCGCGGTGACGGCGAGGAGGGTGAGGACGTCACCGTCAACGCCCGGACCATCTCCGAGATTCCGCACCGGCTGGAGGGGGGCGACATTCCGGAGATCGCCGAGGTTCGCGGCGAGGTCTATCTCGGCCATGCCGATTTTGCTGGGATCAACGAGCGCCAGCGCGAGAAGGGGCTCACCGAATTCGCCAATCCGCGCAACGCAGCGGCGGGCTCGCTGCGCCAGCTCGACGCGACGATCACGGCCGCCCGGCCCCTGCGCTACTTCGCCTATGCCTGGGGCGAGATGCCGGTGTTGCCGGCGCCGACCCAGATGGGCGTGGTCGAAATCTTTCGGCGATGGGGCTTCCGCACCAATCCGCTGATGAAGCGCTGCGAGAGCGTGGCGGAGCTGCTGGAGCGTTACCGGCTGATCGAGAGCCAGCGCGCAACGCTCGGCTACGATATCGACGGCGTGGTCTACAAGGTCGACGATCTCGCGTTGCAGGCCAGGCTCGGCTTCGTCTCGCGGGCGCCGCGCTGGGCGATCGCGCACAAATTCCCGGCCGAACTCGCGACCACCATCCTGGAGGCGATCGATATCCAGGTCGGGCGCACCGGCGCATTGTCGCCGGTGGCGCGGTTGAAGCCGGTGACGGTCGGCGGCGTCGTCGTGACCAACGCGACGCTCCACAACGAGGACTATATCCGCGGCTTCGATTCCAAGGGGCTGCCGATCCGCGACGGCACCGACATCCGCATCGGCGACACGGTGACGGTGAAGCGCGCCGGCGACGTCATCCCGCGCGTCGAGGCCGTCGATCTCGCCAAGCGTCCGGCGGATTCGAAGCCCTATGAGTTCCCGACGCTGTGCCCGGCCTGCGGCAGCCATGCGACGCGCGAGCTCAACCCCCGCACCGGAAAAGAGGATGCGGTGCGCCGCTGCACCGGCGGGCTGATCTGCCCGGCGCAATCGGTCGAGCGTCTCAAGCATTTCGTCTCGCGCGATGCGATGGATATCGACGGGCTCGGCGACAAGCAGATCGAGTTCTTCCATTCCGACCCCGAGCTGCCGGTGAAGGAGCCGGCCGATATCTTCACGCTGGCCGAGCGCGACGCCGCCAACTTCAAGAAGCTCAAGGACAAGGAAGGCTTCGGCGCGGTCAGCGCCAGGAAGCTCTTCGATGCGATCGAGGACAGGCGCACCCCGCCGCTCAACCGCTTCATCTTCGGCCTCGGCATCCGCCATATCGGCGAGACGACGGCGCGGCTCCTGGCGCGGCATTACGGCTCGTTCGAGGCGCTGCGGGTGGCCAGCATCGCGGCGGCCGACGAGGCCTCGCCCGAGCGACAGGAACTCGACGCCATCGACAGTGTCGGGCCGACCGTGGTCGAGGCGTTGATCGAGTTCTTCGGCGAACCGCATAACGAGGAGCTGCTCGACCGTCTGCTGGCGCAGGTGTCGCCGCAGCCGCTGGAGGCGGTGGCCTCCGCGAGCCCGGTCGCCGGCAAGACCGTGGTCTTCACCGGTGCGTTGGAGCGGATGACGCGCGACGAAGCCAAGGCGATGGCCGAGCGGCTGGGCGCCAAGGTGGCGGGCTCGGTCTCGTCGAAGACCGACCTGCTCGTCGCCGGGCCGGGCGCCGGCTCGAAGCTCAAGGATGCCGCCAAGCACGGCGTCGAGGTGATCGACGAGGCCGGCTGGTTCGATCTGGTGGGTGGGTGAGTTTGCTCGTCATTCTCGGGCGGAGCGAAGCGCAGACCCGGGAATCTCGTGACCAGAGGGCGCTGGTCTCCGAGATGGTCGGGTCAAGCCCGACCATGACGGCGGGAGTTAGGCTACTCCGCCGCCTCCGCAGACGGCGCGAACATCGCTGTTGGCTGCTGCCCGCCTGCCGCCCGCACCTGGCTCGGCGCCGAGCCGGTGATGCGCTTGAAGGCGCGGCTGAACGAGGCTTCGGATTCGTAGCCGAGGCGTTGCGCCACCACCGCGATGCGCAGCTTGTCGCGGGCGAGCCATTGCCGGGCCTGGTGCATCCTGACCTGCGCGACATAGCGTGCCGGCGTCTCGCCGACGACCTCGGCAAAGCGTTCGGCGAAGCCGGAGCGCGAGGCGCCCATCAACCCGGCCAGGCTTTCGACCGTCCAGTCGGTTTCCGGATGAGCGTGGACGGCGGCAAGCACGCGGCCGATCTGCGGGCAGCGCGCCGCCGCGATCCAGCCCTTGGCAGTACCGCATCCGAACTCGACCCAATTCCGGATAATCGTCGCGGCGACGACATCGGCAAGGCGGGCGAGGATGCCGCCAGCGCCGACGCGGTCCATCGCGACCTCGCGGCCCATCGCCTCCAGCAGGTGCGGAAGGCCGGGCTCGTTGGCGGCGAAATCATAGATCCGCATCACATCCGGCATCAGGCGCAGCAGCGGATGGTCGAGGTCGACGTTGAAAGTCATCCGGCCTGTGAAGACCAGCATGTGCTCGCCGGTGCCGCCGCCCTCGACATCGAAGACATTGCCGTAGAGCTCCCGCACGCGGCAGTCGCAGGGCGGGGTGGGCACGACCTCCGGCGAACTGGCCAGGATATGGCCGCCGCCATGCGGCAACAGGACGGCATCGCCGTCGCGCAGCTCCACCCATTCGCCTGTCAGCGTCTTTAGCCAGCAACCGCCGCGGGAGATGAAATGGAAGCAGGCCTCGCGGCTCTGCGGGAAGACGACGCCCCAGGGCGCGGCCATCTGGCAGCGGCTGTAGTCGACGCCGTCGAGCCTCAGCCCGCGCAGCATCTCGGTCAGGTGATCGATTGAAGCGCTCATTGCAGTCCTGGACGAACGGACAAGGAATGCGGATTATATAGCATGGAAACTCCACGGCGCCACGCCCATCTTCCGGCCACCTCGTGGAGACCCCCATGTCAGATTCTCTGTCTGCAACTGCACTCGAACTCGATGACATCCGCGACGACACGCGCGAAAAGCCTGCCTGGGCCGCCGTCGTCTCGCTGACCTTCGGCGTTTTCGGCCTCGTCACCGCCGAATTCCTGCCCGCCAGCCTGCTGACGCCGATGGCCGCCGATATCGGCGTCTCGGTCGGAGCGGCCGGACAAGCGGTGACCGCGACGGCGGTCGTGGGTGCCATCGCCGGCCTCGCCGCGGCGATCGTGACCCGCGGCATCGACCGTCGCATCGTGATCTGGTCGCTGACCAGCCTGCTGATCTTCTCAAGCGCGCTCGCCGCCGTCGCCACCACTCTCCCGACGCTGCTCGTCGCCCGCGTCCTGCTCGGCATCGGGCTCGGCGCCTTCTGGTCGATGGTGGCGGCGATCGCGATGCGGCTGGTGCCGCCGAGCGCCATGCCCAAGGCGATGTCGCTGATCTTCACCGGCGTTTCCATCGCCACGGTGAGCGCCGCGCCCATCGGCGCCTATGTCGGCAACCTGCTGGGCTGGCGCGTCGTCTTCTGGATCGCGGCTCTCATCGGCGTCGCGACGCTCGTCATCCAGATGGCCGTGCTGCCGCGCCTGCCGGCACGCGGCTCGCCCGATATCCGTACGCTCTTCCGGTTGCTCGGCCGGCCGAGCATCGCGCTGGTCCTGGCGGGCATTGTCGTCGTGATCTCCGGGCATTTCGCCGGGTTCACCTATGTCCGGCCGTTCCTGGAGCAGATCCCGCAGCTTTCGGTCGAGGCGATCTCGCTCGTCCTGCTGGCCTATGGCGTCGGCGGCTTCTTCGGCAACCTGGTCGGCGGCGCCATCACCGCCCGCAGCGCCAAGGCATCCGTGATCTTCGGTGCGCTGACGATTGCGCTGATGGGCCTGGGCCTGCTGCTGGTCGGTTCTTCGCCGGTGGCTTCCGCCGTCGCCGTCGGGCTCTGGGGCTTCGCCTTTGGTGCGCTGCCGGTAGGGTTCCAGACCTGGCTGGTGCGCGTCGCGCCGGAAGAGGAGGCCGAGTCGGCCGGTGGCCTGCTCGTCGCCGCCTTCCAGGTCGCGATCGCCAGCGGCGCGATCTTCGGTGGGCTTCTGGTCGACGGCTTCGGGACGCTCGGCGTGATGGCCTATGCCATGGTCGCGACGCTGGTCGGCGGGCTCGGCGTGCTGGCGCTGGGATCGAAGAGCCCCGAGCGGGTCGGAGCCGGCAGCGCCTCCCACGCCATCTAACGCTGTTCCGAACGACCAGAACACATCGGGCGCGTGATGCGCCCGATCACTTTTCTTCAAGACAGCGATGCGGCGAGAGAGTTTATGCTCGCCCCATGGAAGCGATCACACAGGGCGAGACATTGTGCCTCGAACCGCTCGTCGCCGGCGAGCGGGCGAAGCTGTTTCCGGCTGAGCGCTTCGACGGGCTGGATTGCCTCGCCGCGACCTTCCGCCGGCATGCCTATGCCCCGCACCGCCATGAAAGTTATGTGATCGGCACGATCGAGGCCGGCTGCGAGACGTTTCGGGTGCGTGGCGAGCGGCACTATGCGCGCCCCAACCAGATCACCTTCGTCAATCCGCTCGAGACCCATGACGGCGAGCCTTATGGGCCGGGCTACAGCTACCGCATGACCTATCCCGAGATCGGGCTCATCCGCGAGGTCGCGGCCTCCCTCAGCGGCCGGGACGTGTCGGGCACACCGTTCTTTCGGCAGCCGCTGGTCGAGGATGCCGAGGGCGCGGCGCTCTTTGCAGCCGCGCATTGTGCGATCGAGGATGGCGAGGATCTGCTGGAGGGAGAGGAGATGCTGCTACGCTTCTATGCGCGCTGCCTGGCCCGCCATGCCGATCTGGCGGTTCGTTCGGTCGGTGCTGAAGGCGGGCCCGTCGCCAAGGCGCGCGAATTGTTCGAGGCGCGCTATGACGAGGACCTGTCGCTCGCCGATCTCGCGCGATTGACCGGCCTGCCGCGCCACCATCTGATCCGCGCCTTCCGGCGGGAAACCGGACTGACGCCGCATGCCTATCTCGTCGATGTCCGCGTCCGGCGCGCCCGCGAGCGGCTGCGGCGCGGCGACATGCCGGGCGATGTCGCGGCGGCCACGGGTTTCTGCGACCAGCCTCACCTGACCCGCGCCTTCAAGGCCCGCTTCGGCGTGACCCCTGGCGCCTTCCGTGCGGCGCATGCCGGCTGAGCCAAGCGCCTTTCGAGAGAGCGAACCCATGTCCACGATGCGCGACGACATCAGGCGCGGCCTGAGCGACATCTGGCCGGCGGCGGTAGCTGCGGCGCCGATCGGCCTGCTCTTCGGCGCGGTCGCCGCCAGCAAGGGGCTGTCGCCGCTCGAAGTCTTCCTGATGAGCCTGATGGTCTTCGCCGGCGGGGCGCAGTTTGCGGCAGTGGAGCTGTGGACGGCACCGGCGCCCATCGCCGCGCTGGTTTTCTCGACGCTGCTGATCAATGCCCGCCATGTGCTGATGGGCGCCTCGCTCGCGCCCAAGCTCGAGGGCTTCAGCCGCTGGCAGAAGCTGCTCGGCCTCTACTACATGGCCGACGAGAACTGGGCCCTTGCCGAGAAGCGAGCCCGCACGCATCGGCTCACGCCGGCCTACTGGTTCGCGATGGTCGTTCCCTTCGTCACCGGCTGGCTGGTGAACTCGACGCTGGGCGCGAGCATCGGCGCCGTGCTGGGCGATCCGAAGCGGCTCGGCGCCGATTTCGCCTTCACGGCGCTGTTCATCGCGCTGGTCGCAGCCTTCTGGAAGGGGCGGGTTACGTTCTGGACGGTGGCGGCCGCCGGCATCGCCTCGGCGGTTACCTATCGCCTGGCCGGGCCGCCCTGGCATGTCGCGGCGGGTGCGGTGTGCGGACTTCTGGCCGCGTGGCTGGCCGCCGGCGCCGATCCGCAGCCCGTGGCGAAGGAGGCTGAGGCGTGAGCGTCGATCCGATCAACCTCCTCGCCTTCCTCGGCATGGCGATCGTGACCTATGCAACGCGCGTCGCAGGGCTCGCGCTCGCCGGGCGCCTCAGCCTGTCGCCAAGGGCGCAGGCGGCGTTCGACGCCATCCCGCCGGCCGTGCTGATCGCGGTGATCGCGCCGAGCGCGCTCGCGACCGGGTGGGCCGAGACGGCTGCGGCGGCGGTGACGGCGCTGGCCGCGACACGGTTGCCGCTGTTGGGCGTCGTGGCCGTGGGTGTCGTGGCCGTGGTGGCGTTCCGGATGGTGATGTGATCCACCCCCGTCATGCTCGGGCTTGACCCGAGCATCTCGTGACCAGCGGGCTGCGGTTTCGCGCCTTTTTCTGCAGGAGATTCTCGGGTCGAAGCTTTGCTTCGCCCGAGAATGACGGGTGAGATCACAACGGCCGGCAGGCCTGCTCCAGCCAAGCCTTCGCCTCGCCTTCGACCAGCGGGGAGAGCTTCTCCCAGACCGTGGCGTGATAGGCGTCGATCCAGGCGATCTCGCCGGCATCGAGCAGCGACGGCTCGATCAGCGCTCGCTCATAAGGAGACCAGGTGATGGTCTCGAAGCCGTAGATCGTACGCTCGGCACCGGGGATCTGCCGCTCCTCGACGACGATCAGGTTCTCGATACGGATGCCGTATTCGCCCTGCTTGTAGTAGCCGGGCTCGTTGGAGAGGATCATGCCCGGCTCCAGCGGCGTAGTGCCGAGCTTGGAGAGCCGCTGCGGCCCCTCATGCACCGAGAGATAGCTGCCGACGCCATGGCCGGTGCCGTGGTCGAAGTCGAAACCGCCCTGCCAGAGCGGCAGCCGCGCGAAGGCGTCGAGCTGTGCGCCTGACGTGCCCTTGACGAAGACCAGCCGGGAGATCGCGACATGGCCCTTGAGCACGCGAGTATAGCGGTCGCGCATCTCAGCGGTGGGCTCACCGATGACGATGGTGCGGGTGATGTCAGTGGTGCCGTCCTCGTACTGGGCGCCTGAATCGACCAGGAAGATGCCGGGCTCCAGCCGGCGATTGGTCGCCTCGCTGACCCGGTAATGCGGCAGTGCAGCGTTGGGGCCGGCGCCGGCGATGGTCGTGAAGGAGACGTCCTTCAGCAGCCCGGTCTTCAGCCGCTCGGTTTCGAGAGCGGCGACGGCGTCGATCTCTGTCAGCTTGCCCTTTGGTGCCTCGCTTGCGAGCCAACTCAGATAGTTCGTCATCGCCGCGCCGTCGCGCAGATGGGCGGCGCGCGTGCCGGCGAGCTCGGCCGCGTTCTTTCGGGCCTTCATCAGCGCGATCGGGTCGGTGCCGGCATCGGGCGTGCCGCCGGCGTCGCGGATCAGCGTCGCCAGCGCGGCGGCGGCGGTGGTGGCATCGAGCCGGACCTTGGCCTTGGCAGCGCCGAGCGTCTTCAGCTGGTTTTCAAGCTGGGCCGGTGGCGCGATCTCGCCGACGGCGCCGATCGCGTCGCCGGCTTCGTTGGTGATCTTCTCGGGCGCGAGGAACACGGTCGGGCGGCCTTCGCGCGGGACGATGGCGTAGCCGAGCGGCAACGGCGTGTGCTCGACATCGCCGCCGCGGATGTTGAAGACCCAGGCCAGCGCATGCGGGTCGGAGACGACGAGCGCGTCGACCTTGGCCTCGGCCAGCGCCTTGCGGATGCGGTCGAGTTTCGAGGCGGTATCCTCGCCGGCATAGGCGGCCGGGTGTGCCTTCACCGGCGCAGCGGGCGGGGCCGGGCGGTCCGACCAGAGCGCGTCGACGGGATTGGCGGAGACCGCGACGAGGCTGCCGCCGGCTGCGGCCGCCGCCTTCTCAAGCTTCGCGACACCATCGACCGTGTGGAGCCAGGGATCGTAGCCCAGCTTGCTGCCGGCCGGCAGGTTCTGCTCGATCCAGCGCTCCAGCGGCGTCTCTTCCATGCGGACGGGGGTGACGATCTTCGTGTCGGTCTGCGCGGCCGACTGGATGGTATAGCGGCCGTCGACGATCAGCGCGGCCTTGTCGGCCAGCACCACGGCACTGCCGGCCGAGCCGGTGAAGCCCGTCAGCCAGGCGAGGCGGGCCATATGGCCCGGGACATATTCGCCCTGATGCTCGTCGGCGCGTGGGATGACGAAGCCGGCGAGGCCCTGTGACGCAAGGGCGCCGCGCAGCGCCGCGACGCGGCCGGCGACCTCGGCGGGATCGCTGGGTTCAGAGAAGGACTGGAAGCGGCAGGTCGGCAGGGTCGATTCGGTCATGGCAGGGTCCGGCATAGCGTGCGCCATCGTCGCGCCCCGCCAGGGAAAGCGCCAGCGCAAAAGCGGCGTTTCGGCGATGCCCATTCGGTGGGACCGGACTGCCTGCCCGCTCCGCATTGTGCCGCTTGGTTATGCAATCGACGCAAACGTTAACGGATATGGACGGATCGCATGCGTTTTGCGCATATCTCGCATATGCGAACATACCTTCTCGCAAGTGCGAAATGACCCCACCTTAGTCGCATAAGAGAACGAGGAAGCGACCGGGACTGTCCTTCGTTTTTCGGAGATAGACCCATGACCTATGTGCTGAACAATGCCGACGTGCTGCCCGTACCGGTGGTGGCCGAAGCCAAGGCTCGCAAGGCCGATACGCCCAGCCTGATGCAGCGCCTCTATGCCGCGCTGATCGAGAGCCGCATGCGCTCCGCCACCCGCGAGCTGCGCGCCCGCAACCTCCTCGTCAACGAGGCCGAGATGGTCCTGGGCGGCTACCCGTCCGCGACGCTGTCGGGCGACGTCTCGCTGCCTTTCAACCGCTGAATTCGGGCTGCTGCGGCCCTGCCGCGCGCCGGCAACTTTCAGGATCCGAACCATGATCGCCATCATCAAGCATATCGCCGAACAAATCGCCGACGCGGCGAAGTTCACCGCTGCCGTCTGGCACGACGCCCGCAGCCTGCAGGCCGAGGCCGAGCGCAAGTACGGCCATATCGGCTTCTGAACTGAACGGGTAACGACCTCGCGCTTCTAGCGGCAGTGGATCGGAAGGGGCTTCGCCTCTTCGGTCCGGTGCTCTGGCGCAGGAGGTCAGGCAGGGCGGCGGGGCCTTGGGGCTGCGCCGCCTTTTTTCATGACCAGCGTCGCCCAGCCTTCGCGCAGCGAGTGGCTTGCGAGATAGACGCCCTGATGCCGATAGGCGGAGACCACGCCGGCAACGTCCATGGCGAGCAGCCCGGACAGGATCAGCGTACCCTGCGGCGCCAGCACGCGCGCGATCGAGGGCGCGAGACGCCTCAGCGGCCCGGCCAGGATATTGGCGAGGACGAGGTCGAAACGGCCCGGCCGGTTCGCCTTGGCATGGCGCAGGCCCGGCGCGACATAGAGATCGAGCGCGCGGGGCGCGTGGTTGAGCCGGGCATTATGGGCGGAGACCTCGACCGCGACGGCATCGATATCGCCGGCGACGACCTTGCGCTTGATCTGCTTGGCGAGCGCCAATGCCAGAATCCCGGTGCCGGTGCCGACATCGATGCCGAAACGGGGCCGGCGCTTCTTCATTTCGGCATCGAGCGCCAGCAGGCAGCCGGCCGTGGTGCCGTGATGGCCGGTGCCGAAGGCGAGCGCCGCCTCGATCTCGATCGCGACGTCGTTGACGCGCACGGTCTCCCGGTCATGGGCGCCGTGGACGAGGACGCGGCCGGCGCGCACGGGTTTCAGCCCGTCGAGGCTCGCCGCAACCCAATCGCGCGTGTTCACGGTGGTGAAGGGTGTCGTGTCGACCAGACCGCCGACGATCGGCCTGAGCAGGTCGCGCACCGCCTCTTCGTCCGGGTGCTGGGCGAAGTAGATCTCGACCTTCCAGGGCGCATTCAGCGAGAGCGTGGTGACGCCGTCCTCGATCTCGAAGGCCGAAATCGCGGTCTCGGTCGGGTCGAAGATCTCGCCGAGCAATTCGGTCAGGGCCCGAGCCTTCTCGCCCGAGGTGGAGAGTTCGAAGACGGTCGCAACCGTCGCTGGCAGGAGGCCTTCGCGCATGCGGTGGCATTAGCAGGGCGGGGCAAGGTTGTCATGCGCTGCCGGCGAAGGGTCCTTCGGAGAAAGTACAGGCTCGGCCAGCGCGGGAAACCATCTCCTGGAGGGAGAGGGCAGGGTGAGGGGTAGGCCGCTAACCCATTGCCGCGCAGCGGTAAGCCCCGCTTTGCCGGTCCAACGGTCGACACCTCAGCCCTGCCCCTCTCCTTGCAGGAGAGGGTTCGCCACGCCCCTTTCCTAAGGTTGCGCTTGTTTTCAGGCGTGCTGGGCGTTCAGCGCGGCGAAGATGTTGGCGAAGGTGCCTGTCGCCTCGGCGAAGCGCAGCGGCTTGCAGCGCTCGACGATCACCTCGGCGGCCTCCGGCCGGGTCTCCAGGATCGCCATCACCTCCGCGATGAAATCGGCCAGCGGCATCGCGGCGGGATCGACCGCCTGATGCGAGCCGAGGAGTTCGGTCTGGACATAGGGCGGGGCGATCTCGATGACCCCGACCGACGTATTCTTGAGCTGCTCGCGCAGGCCGATCGACCAGGAATGGATCGCTGCCTTGGTCGCGCTGTAGGTCGGGGTTCCCGCCAGCGGCACGAAGGCGAGGCCGGAGGAGACGGTCAGGACCGTCGCATTCCGCTGCTTCAGCAAATGCGGCAGCAGCGCCGTGGTGAGGCGGATCGGACCGAGCAGGTTGGTCGCGATCGTCTCCTCGGCGATGGCGAGATTATCGGCGGCCGGGACGTTCTCGGGCTTCATGATGCCGGCGTTGTTGAGGACGGCGTTGAGCTTCGGAAAGCGCTCGACGATCTGCCTGGCGAAGGCCTCGATATCGGCCTTGTCCTGAATGTCGAGCAGCATCGAGGCCATGCCGGGATTGGCGGCGGTGACCTCGTCGAGGACGCTTTCGCGACGCCCCGCGATGATGACCTGGTTGCCCTTGGCGTGAAGGGCCTCGGCCAGTGCCCGGCCGATGCCGGAGCCGCCGCCGGTGATCAGGATGGTGTTTCCGGAGATGTGCATCGCAAGTCCCTTTCGTGGTTGCGTGACACCAGTTGGCACCCTTACTCTTCAATGGAAAGAAGGCGCGTAGAAGTTCCATACGCACCAAAAGGAGAGTGTCGGATGCAGGCGATCCGCAGTGCCATGGGCGCGATGCATGCCAGGAGCGACGCGCTGCCGCCGGTGAGCCCGGCCGTGGAGTCGCTGGTGCGCCAGGTGATCGCGCAGATCGCCGACAAGTGGACGATGCTGGTGCTGGAAGCGCTGGAGGAGCGGGGCACGCTGCGCTTCACCGAGGTGGGGCGCAGTGTCGGCGGCATCAGCCAGAAGATGCTGACCAAGACGCTGCGGGAGATGGAACGCGACGGGCTGGTCGTGCGCACCGTCCATCCGGTGATCCCGCCGCATGTCGACTACACGCTGACCGAGCTCGGCCGCGAGCTCAGCGCCGCCTTCTGCGGGGTCTGGGTCTGGGCGGAGACCTACTACCCGCAGGTCTCGGCGGCGCGGAAGGCCTTTCGCGAGCGGGAGAACGGCGCTTGAGCGCTCAGAGGTCCTTGGTCAGGTAGACCCGGGTCGCGCCGGGCGGCTTCGGTGCGATCTCACCGAAAACCTGCCATCCCAGCTTCTTGTAGAACTCCGGCGCCTGGAAGCTGATGGTGTAGAGCACGGCCTTGCTGCAGCCGCGCCGCCGGCCTTCCTCCTCCGCCATGGCGAGGATGCGGCTGCCGACGCCCGAGCCGCGCAGGCTCTTCGGCAGATAGAAGAAATCGATGAAGAGCAGGCCGAGCGCGCTGCGGCCCATGAGCCCGCCGATCGGCTCGCCGCTCTCGGGATCATCGACGCGGATCGTCAGCGTCTGGCGATCGTTCCGGCCGATCTTTTCGTCGTTGTAGTTTCGCAGGCCGTTATGGAGGACGTCGCGAAGAGCATCGTCCTCGGCGTCGGTCAGCGCGATCTGGGGAGTCATAGTCGGTTGTTTCTTCAGAGAATCGGCAGCTTAGGCGCCGCTTCTACTCCGCTGCTGGCTGTAGCGATACATCCGGAGCCGGGATCAGGGCGATGGCGTGCCGGGTCTCGGCCGGGATGCCTCCGGTGTCGGTTCAAGCCGACGGTCGCCAGCGATCCCCGGCAGGATCGTTGCACAAGTCGATTCCGTGTCTATGCGATGCCTGACGTAAATGTCGGTGCCGGGTTGCATCACAAAGTTTCATGCAACTTATAGTTGTATTTTTGACATTGGGCTCGTAATCATCGTCGCTCTGGAAAAGGGGGCAACATGATGAGAGCTTTTGCGCTGGCAGCCACTGCAGGTCTCGTCGCTTTTGCGACGGCTCCCGCGATTGCTCTGCCGAAGATCGAATCCTCGACGCGGGCGAACGGAGTGGTCGCCTTTCAGGACGAGGCGGATCCGAAGCAATTTCATATCTATCCTGAGCGAATTCCGCTCGTGCTCGGCCTGACATTGTCCGATCCCTCGGTGAAATACTGGGGCATCGGAGCGCCATTCAGGCAGAAGGATCCCGAGTACGGCCTGTATGTGCCGATCGTCGGGGCAACCATCTCGGGTCTGGCCACGGTCACGATCACGCCCGATCAGGAAACTGCGATCCGCGCTGCCATCAAACGCGATTTCGAGGTCGACACGCCGAAGCTCGCCAATCTCGATGGCAAGACCAAGAGCATCGAGCCGGTTTACGCCGCCACCTCGCTCGGCATCAAAGGTAACGGTGATTCAGTCTTTCCGCCCGCGTTTCGCTTCGGTTCGTCCTTCAATTTCGTCGTGGGTTCGCCCGACAGCCACACTTTCGCGTCCTATGTGGCGCAACGCATTCGCGACCAGCCCGACATCACGCCGGATTCGAGCTTCGGTGTGAACCTGGTTGCTACCTCGCAGTTCAGGGGCGCTCCGTGGAGCGTCAGCTGCAAGGCGGATCTCCAGAAGGTCTGGAAGGAGGTGCGGCAGCGCTATAACGGCTCGGGCGGGTACGGATGGTTCGGCATGACGGCCGACTATCAGTCGATCCAGCAGGATCTGTTCCGCAGCAAGCTCATCGATTGCGATCTGAAGGAAGGAGACCTGGAGGCGAAGGAAAAAGGCGCCCAGCTGTTCCAGATCGCGAAGGACGCGCTGACATCGATCAACGACCCCGACAACGAGTTCTTCCGCTTTCAACCCAATCCGCAGGCTGCGGCCAATGGCGGGGCTGCGCAAGGACCGTGGCTGGTCTCGCTGAACCTCGCCTACAGCTCCGCCAGCCTGAAGGACAAGATCGAATGGAAGCAGACCTTCACGTTCAACCCGACCGTCGAACGCGATATGCCGGTCTCGCTCACGCTGGCGGTCAAATGCGATGTGAATACAGAGCAATACTTCAAGGAGCTTGAAGTATCCGAGCCTTGCATAACCGCGAAGAAGGCAAATTTCATCAAAGAGTGGACCAGCCGCGAAAACGAGCTCAAGCAGGCCAAACTGATCGAGGTCATGAGCAATCCGAATCTGTCGGACAAACAGAAGAAGGATCTGGTCAAATTCTACAGCAAGATCTCGCTCAGCGATTCCGCCATGAAGGTTGCGGCCAGCGGCCTTTCCAGCAAGGATAGCGCCAGCATCCTCAAGACGGCGCCGACGTCTGAGTATTTCATCGGTCTTTCGGACGACTTCTTCGAGCAGCTTGAGCGGTTGGTCGCGCGGGGAAGCTCGGTCAAGGACGCGGTCAAGGCATTGAGCAAATGACCGCTTCGCACGGGAAGCCCGGCTCCGGACTTGCCGTTGCGTCGATCGCCTGGCTGCTATCGTGCAGCCTCGCGATCGGTGCGGACGCGCCCCAGCAATGCAGGATTTTCGGCGCTGGCCGCATCCCCGACAAGCTCGAGGCTTTCGTGCAGTCCGGCGTCGGGCTGCCGCCGCCTTGCGTGAACAACAAATGCTGCATCGACATGAAGTTCCACGAGATCGCCGTCGTCAGGAAGCTGGAGCCGGTCTCCGTATGGACGCGGGCGGTCTTTTTCGACCGGCTCGACACCGGCATTCCGGACAAGCAGATCCGGGTTTCGGTCGTCGACGTCAACGGGATGGAGATCGGGGGATCGAGCGCTCACTATACGATCACCAATGGCGACATCATCACCGACAAGAACGGCTTCAGCTATTTGCCGGTCGTGCTGCAGTTTTCCCCCGACGCGCCGACGGCAAACATCTATGCGCTGAGGTTCGGCTATGCCGATCGGGGGCCGATCTCATATAGCTACGGCCCGTACTTCTACGTGAAGGAACCGGCCGAAGCTGCGTCGACCACCCGCGACAAGCTGTTCCTGCGAGGATTTACAGCGATCAGCGGGCTTGGCCCCTAGCGACGGGTGCCACTGCAAGGTGGCGCGTCGCCGCCATCACCCGGCCTTCTGCACGAAGCTATCCAGCACCATCTTCCGCCCGGCCTTGTCGAAATCGACGGTGAGCTTGTTGCCGTCGACGCTGGCGACGGAGCCGGGGCCGAACTTGACGTGGAAGACGCGGGCGCCCTCGCCATAGGCGGATTCGCCTGATGATTTGGCGGTGAGCTCGCCCTCGATCAGTAGTGGGCCGCGCTGGCGCGAGCCTGAGCCTGAGCCTGAACCGAAGCCGCCCGAGCCGAAACCGCGGCCGCTCTCGGAGAAGCCGCTGCCGCCGCCGTTCTTGGCCCGGTTCTCCTGCGCGCGCTGCCAGCCCGGCGTGTTGTAGCTGGAGCCGAAGCTCTCCATCCGGTCGAAGCGCGAAGCGCCGTAGCCGCCTTGGCTATAGCTGTTCGGAGCCTGCTCGACCTCGACATGCTCCTCCGGCAGTTCGTCGATGAAGCGGGAGGGCAGGCTGGTCTGCCAAAGGCCGTGGATGCGCCGGTTCGAGGCGAAATAGAGCTTCAGCTTCTTGCGGGCGCGGGTCAGGCCGACATGGGCGAGGCGGCGCTCCTCTTCCAGACCGGCGCGGCCGCTCTCGTCGAGCGCGCGCTGGTTGGGGAAGAGCCCTTCCTCCCAGCCGGGCAGGAAGACGGTGTCGAACTCCAGCCCCTTGGCGGCGTGCAGCGTCATGATCGAGACGCGGGCGCCGGATTCGCCGTCGGCGACATCCATCACCAGCGAGACGTGCTCGAGGAAGGCCGGCAGGTCCGGGAACTCGTCGAGCGAGCGCACGAGCTCCTTGAGGTTTTCGAGGCGCCCGGCGGCATCGGCCGAGCGGTCCTTCTTCCACATCTCGGTGTAGCCGGACTCCTCCAGCACCAGTTCGGCTAGCTCGCCCTGCGGCATGTGCTCGGCGCGGGCCGACCAGCGGCCGAAGGCCTCGACCAGTTCGCGCAGCGCCGTGCGGGCCTTGGGCTTCAGCTCGTCGCTCTCGACCGCGGCGCGGGCCGACTGCAGCAGCGAGAAGCCGGTGGCGCGAGCGTGGTTGTGCAGGAGCTGGACGGTGGCGTCGCCGAGGCCGCGCTTGGGGACATTGACGATGCGCTCGAAGGCGAGATCGTCGGTCGACGATACCACGCAGCGCAGATAGGCCAGCGCATCGCGGATTTCGGCGCGCTCGTAGAAGCGCGGGCCGCCGATCACGCGATAGGGCACGCCGGCCTGGACGAAGCGCTCCTCGATCTCGCGCATCTGAGCGGAGATGCGGACGAGCACCGCGGCCTGGCCGAGATCCTGGCCCTTGGACTGCATCGCCTCGATCTCGTCGGAGACCAGGCGGGCTTCCTCCTGGCTGTCCCAGGCACCGGTGATGGTGACCTTCTCGCCGAGCGCATCCTCGGTGCGCAGCGTCTTGCCGAGGCGGCCCTCGTTGCGGGCGATGAGCTTGGAGGCGGTGGCGAGAATATGGCCGGTCGAGCGGTAGTTGCGCTCCAGCCGGATCACGGTCGCGCCCGGAAAATCGTGCTCGAAGCGCAGGATGTTGTCGACCTCGGCGCCGCGCCAGCCATAGATCGACTGGTCGTCGTCGCCGACGCAGCAGATGTTGCGGCGGCCCTGCGCCAACAGGCGCAGCCAGAGATACTGCGCCGTGTTGGTGTCCTGGTACTCGTCGACGAGGATGTAGCGGAAGCGGTCGTGATAGGTCTGGAGTACGTCCGGATAGTCGCGAAACAGCGTCAGGCAGTGCAGCAGGAGATCGCCGAAATCGACGGCGTTCAGCGCCTTCAGTCGCTCCTGATAGGCGGCGTAGAGCTTGCCGCCCTTGCCGTTGGCGAAGACGGCGGCCTCGCCGGGCGCGACGTCCTTGGGGCTAAGGCCGCGGTTCTTCCAGCTGTCGATGAAGCCCGCCAGCATGCGGCCGGGCCAGCGCTTCTCGTCGATGCCCTCGGCCTGGATCACCTGCTTCATCAGGCGGATCTGGTCGTCGGTGTCGAGGATGGTGAAGTCGCTGCGCAGGTCGAGCAGCTCGGCATGGCGGCGCAGCAGCTTGGCCGAGATCGAGTGGAAGGTGCCGAGCCAGGGCATGCCCTCCGCCACCGGGCCGACGAGATGGGCGACACGCTCCTTCATCTCCCGCGCCGCCTTGTTGGTGAAGGTGACGGCGAGGATCTGCGAGGGGTAGGCGCGGCTGGTCGAGATCAGATGACCGATGCGGGTGGTGAGCACGCGGGTCTTGCCGGTGCCGGCGCCGGCGAGCACGAGCACCGGGCCTTCCGTCGCCTCGACAGCCTGGCGCTGCTCCGGGTTCAGCCCGGCGAGATAGCCGGCCGCCGGCTGCGCCGCGGCGCGCGCGGCCAGTCCGCCGGGGCGGGGCAAGGGAGCGGAAAAGGCGTCGGTATCGGACAAGGGTCTAAGCTGCTCGTGCGTGATTCGTTCTCCGGCAAATATAGGGCGTCGATGTCAGGATTGCGCCCTGCCGGAGCGATCATTTTATATCCCGTTCCACAGGGAGGTGGCAGCAATGGCCGAGCATGGCAACGACGGGCGCTGGGAGGTCACCAATCAGGTGCCTGTGCTGGCGGATTACGATGCATTCGCCGCCGATCCAGTGCTGCCCCGTATCGTCGCGGCCTTCGGTGCCGATTGGGCAAGCGCCCGGCTGCATGAGGTTGGGCGCACGGTCGGCTCCAGCCGCGTGCAGGAGCTCGCCTATCTCGCCAACCGCCATACGCCGGAGCTTCGGGCCTTCGACCGCTTCGGCAACCGCATCGACGAGATCGCCTTCCATCCGGCCTGGCATGAACTGATGGGCCTTGCCATTGGGCAGGAGACGCATGCGTTGGCCTGGAACCAGCCCGAACCCGGCGCGCAGGTGGCAAGGGCCGCCCTGCAATATCTCTGGTACGGCGCGGAGAGCGGCATCTGCTGCCCGATCAGCATGACCTATGCCGCTGTGCCCGTGCTGAAGCAGGATGCTGCGCTCTGGGAGCAGTGGGGTTCGCTCGTTACGTCCAACCGTTACGATCCGAGGCAGGGGCCAGCGCATCTGAAGACGGGCGCGACCGTCGGCACGGCGATGACGGAGACGCAAGGCGGTTCGGATCTGCGCCAGACACAGACGGTGGCCGAGGATAATCGCGACGGCACATTCTCGCTGCATGGCCGGAAATGGTTCTTCTCGGTGCCGCATTCCGACGCCTTCCTGACGCTGGCGCGAACGAAGGAGGGCATCTCCTGCTTCGCTGTGCCGGGATGGCTGCCTGACGGAGCGCGCAACGGCGTCGCGATCCAGCGGCTCAAGGACAAGGTTGGCAACCGCTCGAATGCGTCGTCCGAGGTCGAGTTCCGGGGAGCCATCGGGCACCTGATCGGCGAGCCGGGACGTGGCATCCGCACCGGGCTCTCGATGAACCATAATTCGCGGCTCGACATCGCGGCGGCGTCCTCCGGCCTGATGCGGATGGCGGTGTCGCTGGCGGCCCATCATGCGCAGCACCGGCGCGCCTTCCAGAAGGCTCTGATCGACCAGCCGATCATGCAGAACGTGCTCGCCGATCTCGCCATCGAGGCCGAGGCGGCCGCATGGCTCGCATTCCGGTTCTTCGCGGCGCTCGATCGGCAGGAGACGTCCGAGAGCGAGCGCCTGCTGGCGCGGGTGGGCGCGCCGATCGCGAAATACTGGATCACGCGGCGGGCGCCCGCCGTCGTCACCGAGGCTTTGGAATGCCATGGCGGCAACGGGTTCATCGAGGAGAACCCGATGGCGCGGCTTTACCGCGAGGCGCCACTCAACGCCATCTGGGAAGGCTCGGGCAACGTCATCTGCCTCGACGTGCTGCGCTCGCTGACGCGGGAGGAGGGGGTGGTGGATGTGCTGCGGGCGGAGTTGCTGGCGGCTGCCGGGGCGGATCGACGCTATGACGCGGCGCTCAAGCGGCTGGAGGGCGATCTGCCGGAGCTGATGCGCAACGAGGGGCAGGCGCGGCGGCTGACGGAGAGGCTGGCGCTGCTGCTGCAGGGCTCGCTGCTGTTGCGGCATGCACCGGCGGAGGTCGCGGATGCCTTCATCGCGACGCGGCTTGGGGATGGCTGGTCGGGGCAGTTCGGCGATCTGCCGGTTTCGGTCGATGCGGCGGCGCTGGCGCGAAGGGCGGTGCCACGGGCTTCATAGAGCGCACCGTCATTCCGGGGCAGGCCGAAGGCCTGAGCCCGGAATGACGGCAGTAGGCTTCAAGCCGCTTCCGCCGCCTCGAAGTTCATCGCCACGCCGTTGATGCAGTAGCGCAGGCCGGTGGGCGGCGGGCCGTCCGGGAAGACGTGGCCGAGATGGCCGCCGCAATTGGCGCAATGCACCTCGGTGCGGACCATGCCGAACTTGCGGTCGTCGCTGGTCTCGACCGCGCCTTCCAACGGCTGGTCGAAGCTCGGCCAGCCCGTACCGCTCTCGAACTTCTTGCCGGATTTGAACAGCTTCTGGCCGCAGCCGGCGCAGGAGAAGGTGCCGGCGCGCTTCTCGAAGTTGAGCGCGCAGGAGCCGGCCCGCTCCGTGCCATGGCCGCGCAGGATCTGGTACTGCTCCGGCGTCAGCCGCGCGCGCCACTCTGCATCGGTCAGCTGGAACGGGAAGGTCTCGTCCGCCTTCTTCGGCTCGCCGAACATGCTCATCAGACCCATTGCGATCTCCTTTCAGCGGGCGGTGGGGCCGCCATCCGTCTCGTGCCTCGCAATATGGCGACTCGCCGGCCGGATTTCACCCCTCGGCCTGCCCCGCTATTTCACGATGCTGTGGCACTTTGGCGGGCTTCGTCACCTGACCGTCACGCGACTCCTCTAGCAGCCCCGCCACCCGCAGAGGGAGGAAACCGTGACGCAACAAGCGACACAGACGGCGCGTGCCGCGCGCCGCATGACCAGTTCGGGGCTCGGCTCGGCGGTCCGGCGCAGCAAGACGCTCTCGAAGGCCGGCATGCTGGAATGGCTGTTCGCGCGGGCCTTCTCGGGTCTGGTCTATCCGCAGATCTGGGAGGACCCGGTCGTCGACATGGCGGCGCTGCAGCTCAAGGCCGACGACCACGTCGTGGCGATCGCCTCGGGGTCCTGCAACATCCTCTCCTATCTAACGGCGGCGCCAGTCCGCGTGAGTGCCGTCGACCTCAACGGGGCGCATATCGCGCTCGGCCGGCTGAAGCTCGCGGCGCTGGCACGGCTGGAAAGCCATGAGACGTTCCTGCGCTTCTTCGGCCGGGCGAACGCGCGCGACAACATCGCGCTCTACGACCGCGAGATCGCGCCGCATCTCGATGCCGTCTCGCGCGGTTATTGGGAAGGCCGGGGGCTCAATGCCCGGCGCCGGATCAACCTCTTCGCCAACGGCTTCTACCGTTATGGGCTGCTCGGCCGCTTCATCGGCACGGGCCATGTGCTGGCGCGGCTGCTCGGGGGCAATCCCCGCGCGATGCTCGCCGCCCGCGACCTCGCGGAGCAGAGGGCGCTCTACGAGCGGCACCTCGCGCCGGTCTTCGAGCGCAGGCTGGTACGCTGGCTGGTGCGCCAGCCCGCCTCGCTCTACGGGCTCGGCATTCCGCCGGCGCAGTACAAGGCGCTCGCCGCCGATGGCGAGGACGGCATCCTCGGCGCGCTGAAGCTGCGGCTCGAACGCCTCGCCTGCGATTTCGACCTGAAGGACAACTACTTCGCCCAGCAGGCCTTCGGGCGGCGCTATGGCGAGGGGCCCGATGCGGCGCTGCCGCCCTATCTGCAGCCGGCCCATTTCGCGACGGTCAAGGCGCGCGCCTCGAACGTGTCCTATCGCCAGACCCCGGTCACGGCGTTGCTGGAGGACCAGCCGGCCGAGAGCTGCGACGCCTATGTGCTGCTCGATGCGCAGGACTGGATGAACGACGCCGACCTGACGGCGCTGTGGTCGCAGATCACGCGCACGGCGCGTCCGGGCGCGCGGGTGATCTTCCGCACGGCCGCCGACGAGCGCCTGCTGCCGGGACGGGTACCGGCCGCGATCCTCGACCAGTGGCGCTACGAGGAAGAGCGTAGCCGCGAACTGTGCCGGCAGGACCGTTCCGCGATCTATGGCGGCTTCCACCTCTATGTCCTGAAGGGGCAGGCCCGATGAGCGCGGCCGAGGCATCGGCCGGCACCGCCGCCGGGCTGATGGACCGGATCTACCGGCATCAGCGCCATATCTACGATGCCAGCCGGAAGTTCTACCTGCTCGGGCGCGACCAGTTGATCGATGGCCTGCGGCCGCCATCCGGCGCGACCGTTCTGGAGATCGGCTGCGGCACCGGGCGCAACCTGATCCGGATCGCGCAGCGCTATCCGGACTGCGCCTGCTACGGGCTCGACGTCTCCGGCGAGATGCTGGCGACGGCGCGCGCGTCGGTAGCGCGTGCGGGACTGGAGGATCGGATCAGGCTTGCGCGGGCCGATGCCACTGATTTCGATCCGCAGGCCCTGTTCGGCCTGCCCGGCTTCGACCGGATCGTGATCTCCTATGCGCTGTCGATGATCCCGCCCTGGCAGGGTGTCGTCGTCGAGGCTTTGCGCCGTCTGGACGAGGGTGGGGCGCTGCACATCGTCGATTTCGGCGATCAGGATGGCTTGCCCGCGCCCTTCAAGGCGGTGCTGCTGCGCTGGCTCGGCCTGTTCCATGTCACGCCGCGGGAGGAACTGC
The DNA here is from genome assembly GCF_056402015.1 of Allobosea sp. P4_C6. Classification (NCBI taxonomy): domain Bacteria; kingdom Pseudomonadati; phylum Pseudomonadota; class Alphaproteobacteria; order Hyphomicrobiales; family Alloboseaceae; genus Allobosea; species Allobosea sp. P4_C6. The sequence continues at coordinate 173,241 of NZ_JBFUIF010000002.1, read as the reverse complement.
CGGGAACCGTGCGGGCGCTCGCGGAGGCGGCCGGCGCCGATTGCCGGCTCGCCGCGCCCTATCGTGGCTATGCGGTCCACGCCGTCGCGACGCGCCGCTGAGATGCAGCCCGGCCGGCGGCGGCGCTGGTAGCGGCTCATCCGGCGAGCGCCTATGCTCGCCGCAATGGATGCCGCCGACGCCCCGCCCGAAGAGAGCCGTTTCGAAAGCCTTCGCGACCGGCTGCGCCAGCTCTATCACGGCCGGACGCCGGCGGCCCTGCGCTTCCAGGCGGTCACCACGATCGTCGATCTGCTGATCATCGCCTTCTTCGTCGCCACGCCGCTGCTACGGGAGCAGTCGACCTTCCTCTGGATCGACTATTCGGTCGCGGTGATCATGGTGGCGGAGATCGGGGCCCGGCTGCTCGCCTCGACCAACATGCTGCGGCTGCTGCGCCAGCCGACCATGCTGCTCGACCTGTTCATCCTGTCGACGTTGCTGGCGCCGCAATGGCTGGAGAATTTCGGCTTCCTGCGCATCCTGCGGCTTTGGTCGCTCTCGCATAAAGGCATCGTCTGGTCTCAGTTCCGCGCCACCCGCTTCCGCGAGTGGGAGAACGTCGTGCGGGCGCTGAGCAACATCGCGACCTTCCTCTTCGTCGTCACCGGCTTCGTCTACACCTTCTTCTTCCGGCAGGCGGGCGGGTTGGAGAGCTACGTCCAGGCGCTCTACTTCACGGTCGCCACCGTGACCACGACCGGGTTCGGCGACGTGACGTTGCCTGGTGTCGCCGGCAAGCTGACGTCGATCGCGGTGATGATCGTCGGGATCACGCTGTTCGTGCGGCTGGCGCAGGCGCTGTTTCGTCCCAACAAGGTGCTGTTTCCCTGCCCGGAATGCGCGCTGCAACGGCATGAGCCCGACGCAGTCTACTGCAAGGCCTGCGGGCACAAGCTGAAGATTCCCGACGAGGATGTCTGAGGCGCGGGCCGCTCAGTGGCGCGTTTCGATCTCGGTCTCGCGCTCTTCGGCCATCTCGCCGACCCGGATCGCCGATTTCCTGGGCATGCCGATGATGCGCCCGATCGTGGCCGGCACCTGCATCATGCCGTGGGCGGCCTTCATCAGGGCGATGTTCGCGAGAATGTCGGCCGGGAAGGGCACGACCCTGCGATGGAGCATATCGACATGAAGCGACAGGTTCTCGCTCGTCGCGGCGAGCCAGCCTTCATGGGCGTGGCGCATCTCGAGATAATAGTGCAGGCGCTTGTCGTCGAAGCCGATGAGCTGGGCGGTGACGCGGACGAGATCGCCTTCCGTCAGCTCGCGCTTGTAGAGGATGTGGCATTCCGCCGTGAAGGTGGAGGCGTGCCGCGTCTCGACATAGTCCCGGGTCAGGCCGACCAGCGAGAAGACCTCGTCGACCGCGCGATCGAACAGGACATGGTAGTAGGCCATGTTGAGATGGCCGTTATAGTCGATCCACTGCGGCTCGACCCGCATCGCCGAGGAGACGAAGGGTGCGAAGAACAGCGCCGGGGCGCGTGTATCGTGTTTCATGATCGCCTCCCTGTCAGGCGCCTCGATCAAGGGACGGCCGCATTATTGCGGATGCCCATTTTGTCGTCGCATGATCTACTATGCATCAATCGCAATCAGCGTCAGCACTTCGACCCGGCTGTTGCAGCCAGGATGATGTCAGACCGTAACCAATTGCGAAACCGATCTGTTCCAAGTCTAAGCGCCAAAACCGGATCTTGACAATGAGCCTGCCTGCCGCCGCCCTTCATGACAGCCCTGCCTCCGCCGCAGTGCTGCCGCCTTCTCCCGATGCCGTCGCAGCCGTGACGCAGGCGCTGGCCGCGCGCTTCGGCAACCGGCTGGTCACCAGCCTAGCGGTGCGCCAGCAGCACGGCCACACCCTGACCTGGATCCCGAACCAGCCGCCGGATGCCGTGGTCTTCCCGCAGAGCACGGAAGAGGTCTCCGAGATCGTGAAGCTCTGCGCCGCGCATGGCGTGCCGGTTATCGCTTTCGGTACAGGCACTTCGCTGGAAGGTCATGTCAACGCGCCCTTCGGCGGCGTCTGCATCGACATGTCGCAGATGAAGCGGATCATCGCCGTCCATGGCGAGGACCTCGACGTGGTGGTCGAGGCTGGCGTGACTCGCAAGGAGCTCAACGAGGATCTGCGCGACCAAGGCTTGATGTTCCCGATCGATCCCGGCGCGGACGCCTCGATCGGCGGCATGGCGGCGACGCGCGCCTCCGGCACCAATGCCGTCCGCTATGGGACGATGAAAGACAATGTTCTGGCGCTGACGGCGGTGATGGCTGATGGCTCCGTCGTCAAGACCTCGACGCGGGCCCGCAAGACCTCGGCCGGCTACGATCTCACGCGCCTGCTCGTCGGCTCTGAAGGCACGCTCGGCATCATCACCGAGGTGACGCTGAAGCTGCACGGCATCCCGGAGGCTATCGCCGCCGGCGTCTGCCCCTTCCCTTCGGTGAAGGCGGCCTGCGACGCGACGATCCTGACCATCCAGACCGGCCTGCCTGTCGCGCGCATCGAATTGCTCGACGACGTGATGATCCGCGGCGTCAATCTGCATGCCAAGCTCGGCCTGGCCGAGACGACGATGCTCTTCGTCGAGTTCCACGGCACGGAAGCCGGCGTTGCCGAGCAGTCCGAGCGCTTCGGCGAGATCGCTGCCGAATTCGGCGGCGGCCCCTTCGACTGGGCGACCAAGGCGGAGGACCGCTCCAAGCTCTGGCAGGCGCGCCATGACGCCTATTGGGCGGCCAAGGCGCTGAGGCCCGGCTTCGAGTCGGTGGCGACCGATGTCTGCGTGCCGATCTCGCAGCTCGCCGAATGCGTCGAAGAGACCAAGCGCGACATCGAGGCCTCCGGGCTGATCGCGCCGATCGCGGGCCATGTCGGCGATGGCAATTTCCACACCCAGCCGCTGGTCGACCTCAACGACGCAGGCGAGGTCGAGCGGGCGCAGGGCTTCATCGACCGGCTGGTCAAGCGCGCGCTCGCCATGGGCGGCACCTGCACCGGCGAGCATGGCGTCGGCCAGAAGAAGATGAAGTATCTCGAACAGGAACATGGGCCGGAGGCGCTCGCGGTGATGCGGACGCTGAAGCGGGCGCTCGATCCGCAGAACATCCTCAATCCCGGCAAAATCGTCGTCCTGTGACATCGGCGCGGCTTGCGCTGCCCGCGCCCTTCGCGAAAATGTCGTGATCCCGCCGCGACTTGCAGGCATGATCGCGCGCGGCTGCCGGTTTCCAACCGGCGCTACGCCATCTCGGCGACAGGGACAGAAAGCGAACGTTGCGTGAAAGCCTGACAGTTCTGGCCGGCCTGCTGGTGTTGGCGCTGCTGGCGGCCCTGATCGGCCCCGGCTTCGTCGACTGGCGGGCCTACCGGCCTCAGATCGAGGCCAGGCTGAGCGAGGCGCTTGGCGTCGAGACGCAGATCGGCGGCGCCATCGGCCTGCGCCTGCTGCCTTCGCCGCGCATCTCGCTTGAGAACGTCAGGATCGGCAGCGGCAACGGCGCCACGAGTTCGGCGACGGCCGAGCAGGTGACCGTCGAGCTGGCGCTGGCCGCGATGGCGCGCGGGGAGTTCCGCTTCTCCGAGGCCGAGATCGACGGCGCCGCGATCTCACTTGTTCTCGACGATGCCGGCGCAATCCAGATGCCCGCGCGAACGGGCAAGGGTCTCCCAACCGAGGCGCGGCTCGATCGTCTCCGGATCGGCCGTTCGGCCCTGGTCTGGCGGGAACCCGGCAAGCCGGCGGTCTCGCTGTCGCCCATCGCCGCCGAGGTGTCCGCGGTCAGCCTCGCCGGCCCCTGGCGCTTCGAAGGCGAGGTGGCCGGCGCCTCGCTGCGCGTGACCACGGGCGAACTGGAAGAGGGCGGCCGGCTGCGCACCAAAGCCTTTCTCACCGGCGAGGATCTGCAGCTCAATTTCGACGGTTCGCTGGTTCTGCCATCGGGGCAGGGTCGTGTCGGCGTCGAGCTCGATGGCGCCTTCGGTCTCTCGCCGGGCGGGGCCGTCGCGCTCTCGGGGAGGGTCAAGGGCGGCAGCCGCCAGCTCGATCTCGCCGGGCTCACGCTCGATCTCGCCGGTGGCGCCGCGCGGCTGGAGGGCGAGGGCCAGTATCTGCCCGGAAGGGGCGCCGGTTCGCTGGCGCTGCGCGCGCGCCGGCTCGATGCCGATGCGCTGATGGCGGCGCTGGCCGAGCGCCAGGGCTTCGAACGGGCCCTGCAGGGCCTGCCGGGCACGGTCGATGTCGGGCTCGACCTCGACCAGGTCATCTGGCGCGGCGAGGATTTCTCGGGCTTTGCCTTGCGCGGCCGCCTGCATGATGGGGGACTGAGCGATGCCTCCGCGTCGGTGCGCGTCGCCGGCGCGCTTGCCGGTGCGAGCGGGAGTATCAATGCGGACGGGGCTTCCGGGCGCATCAATCTGAAGGCCGAGGATGCGCGCCGGGTCGCGCTGGTGCTGGCGCGTGCTGGCCTCGATCCGGCGCTAGCGGATTTCGTCGCGGGGTTCGGGCGGATCGATGCCGACGCGCTCGGTTCATGGGCGGGCGAACGTGCCACATTCCAGCGTCTGCTGGTCGTCGGCTCCTCCGGCCTGCGGCTCGACGCCTCTGGCGAGGCTGGTCCGGCCCGGCTTGCCGCCAAGGCGACGGTGAGCGGGCTCGCGCTCGACGCCCTGCCGCCGGGCGCGAGCCTCGGTGGCCTGTTCAGGCAGCGCGACATCGCCCTCGACCTGACGCTCGCCAATGCGCGCTTCCGCAATGCCCCGCCGGGGTCGGCCAGCCTCGATCTGCGCCGGGAGGGCGATATCTGGCGGCTCAGCCGGCTTTCAGTGGACGGTTTCGGCGGGGTCAGTGTCACCGGCGCCGGCTCGCTTCTGGCCGAGGGCGGGGAGATCACCGGGCGAGTCCGTGCGCCGCGGTTCGAGACCCTGACGGCATTGGCCGGGCCGCTGCTGCCGGAAGCGGCCACGCAGGCCCTGATACGGGCAGGGGAAGGCTTGGCGCGGCTCGATGCCAGCTTCCGCCTGACGCGGGCAGCGTCCGGCGAGACGGCGCTCTCCGCCGAAGGCACAGCCGCAGCGGGAAAGCTGTCGATCAGCGGCCTGCTCGATCGCGCGGGCAACTGGAGCCGTGCCAATCTGGGCTTCGACCTTGCTGACCGTCGGCAGGCCTTCACGGCGCTCGGCCTGCCGACGCCGATGCAGGGCGGGGCCGGCAGGTTGGCGCTCGAACTGGGCCAAGGGCGGGCCGTCGGCTCTCTCGCCGGGCCGGGGCTTTCCATCGTCGTGGAGGACGGCGCAAGCGGGCCGCAGCTCTCGGTCCAAGCCGAGGGGCCGGGCCAGATCCTGGCCGAGGGACCCGCAAGGCTGCTGCCCGACGGCATCCTCGATGCGCATGCTCGCCTTGAGGTGACCAGCGAGGCGGTGAAGCTCGACGCCATCCGGGCAAATCTCGGCGGCATGGCTGCCAGCGGCGTCCTCACCCTGCCGCGCGAGGGGCGCTACACCGGCCGGATCGCGATCCCCTCAGCCGATCTGCGCCAGTTGATCGCGGCGTCGTTGGGGCCTGCACCGTCGTCGCCGGGGTCGATCTGGTCCACCGCCCGCTTCGGTCGCGTCGCCGGGTTGCCGGATATCGACATCGCCGTCGAGGCCGGCTCGCTTGCCGCTTTCGACGGCGGCACGATCCGCAATGCGAGCTTCGCCCTGCGCTCGGACCAGGACGGCCTGCGGGTCGACGACATCCGGGGCGCCTTCGGCGGCGGGCAGCTGGCGGGCAGGCTCAGCCTGCGGCGCGATGGCGGGCTTGCGCAGCTCAACGGGCGCTTGAGCGTGATGGCGATCGATCTCGGCGATCTGACCAAGGGCGCGGTCGGCGGCAAGGCTTCGGGTCAGATCGAGTTCGGCGGCTCGGGCGAGACCCCGGCAAGGCTGATCGCCGGCTTGAGCGGGGCCGGCAGCCTCGCGCTGTCGGAGACGCGCCTCGCCCGCTTCGACCCGAACGCTTATGCGCGCGTCATCGCCAGCACCGGCGAGGACGCCTCCGAGAGTGATGCGTCGCGCCTGCAGGACAGGATCGCCGCGGCCCTCGACCGCGACGCCTGGGCGCTTAGCGACGTGGCACTTCCCTTCACGCTGGCGGGCGGGCTGGTCCGGCTGCAGCCGTTCAGCTTCGAGCGCAACGGGTTGCGCGCCGAGGCGAGCGGCGCCGTCGATCTGCGCGCGCTCAATGCCGATCTCAGGCTCGGCCTCAAGCCGCTCGGCGCCTTGCCGAAGGGCTGGCCGGGCGATGCGCCACAGATCGGGATCGCCTGGCGCGGCCCCCTCTCGAACCTGCGGCGCGAGAGCGATGTCAGCGCTCTGTCGAACACCGTGGCGGCGCGGGCGCTGGCGCGCGAGATCGAGCGTGTCGAAGCCTTCGAGGCCGATGCGCGCGAACGCGCGATCCATGCCCGCCGGCTGCGGGCCGAGCGCGAGATGCGCGAGAACGAGCGCAAGCTCAACGAGTTCGTGAAGGCAGAGGAAGAGCGCCGCCTGGCCGAAGAGAAGCGGCAGGAAGAGGCGCGTCGAGTCGAGGAGCAGCGTCGCCAGGCCGAGGAGAAACGGGCCGAAGACGTGCGCCGTGTCGAGCAGGCACGGGCCGAAGTGGAGGCGCGTCGCCGGGCGGATGCCGAGGAGCGTGCGCGTGCCGCCGCCGAGCGAGCGGCCGCGCAATCGGCGCCGCCCCAGCCGCAGCCCGGCCCGCTGGTCCTGCCGGGCGCGCCGCGCAGCAGCTCCCCGGAAGGTGCGGTCCAACCTCCGACCGGCGGGACGGCCCCGCAACTGCCGCCGCCTTTCCAGATCGCGCCGGTGCCGCAGCCCCGCAACGTGCCGCCGAATTGAGATTCCGATTCAACCGCTTGGCAGGTTGATTCAGGATTTTAGCACAAGTATTTGAGGCGGTGTGCTTTTTGGCTGCCGCTGCGCCGCTGTCGGACGCGTCGGCTTCACGCAAAAACCCCCTGTCGTTCCGGGTTCGCGCCTGCGGCACGCCCCGGAACGACAGGGGCTCCGATCAGGAGCGATCCAGCAATTGCCACACGGCTTAAAGTCTGCTGCGTTTTCACGGAAAAGCGGGTCATCCCGGACGCAGCGAGCGCAGATCCGGGATCCATCGTAAGACGCTGCGTTCTACGATGGATCCCAGGACAAGCCCGGGATGACGGCGCGGTTTCGTAAATATCAGCAGGGTCTAAGGGCGGCCTGCCAAGCGGCGGTAATGCGCGAGGGCGTGCAGGCGCAGGGCGGAGGAGAGATTGAGCTCCCCCCGGCCGGAGTCGATGTCGGCGACCAGGGCGGCGACCGGGCGGCCTTCCGCCGCGGCGATCTCCTTCAGCGCATCCCAGAAGGCATCCTCCAGCGAGATGCTGGTGCGATGGCCGGCGATGCTGAGCGAGCGCTTGCGCTCGGGCTTCATGCCGGTTCCGGGTCCTTGTCGTCGCCGCCGAGCCTGTGCCCGTCGACATGGCGGGCGCTCTTGGCGCGCTCGGCTTCGGCAAGGCTGCGTTCGGCCTTGCTCAGGCCGAAGCTGATGCGGTTCTGCTCGGCCGTCTTCTCAGCCTCCGTGCGCGCCTTCTGCTTGCGGGCGCGGCGGAGGTTGATGATCTCGGCCATGAGCGAGGCTCCCGTCAGGCCGGGCCGAGCATCAGCTCGGGCTTAACCGTCTTGTCGAACAGATCGGGGTCGACGCCGGCCTTGAGCGCCTCGTCGCGGAGCGTCGTGCCGTTGTGATGCGCGGACTTGGCGATGTTCGCAGCCTTGTCGTAGCCGATCGCCGGAGCGAGCGCCGTCACCAGCATGAGCGAGCGCGAGAGCAGCTCCTTGAGCTGCGTCTCGTTGGCCTCGATGCCCTCGACGCAGTTGGTGCGGAAGCTGTCGGCCGCGTCGGCCAGCAGTCGGACCGACTGCAGGAAGGCCGCGCCGATCACCGGCTTGAAGACGTTGAGCTCGAAATGGCCCTGGGACGCGGCGAAGCCGATCGTCGCCTGGTTGCCGTGGACCTGGGTCGCGACCATCGTCAGCGCCTCGGCCTGGGTCGGGTTGACCTTGCCCGGCATGATCGAGGAGCCCGGCTCGTTTTCGGGCAAGCTGATCTCGCCGAGGCCCGAGCGCGGGCCGGAGCCCATCAGGCGGACGTCGTTGGCGATCTTGAAGAGGTCGGAGGCGAGCGCCGCCAAGGCGCCATGGGCCGCGGCCAGCGCACCGTGGCTCGCCAGGGCCTCGAACTTGTTCTCGGCCGTGCGGAAGGGCAGGCCGGTCAGCGTCGCGACTTCCTTGGCGAAGAGGACAGCGAAATCCGGATGGGTGTTGAGGCCGGTGCCGACGGCCGTGCCTCCCTGCGCCAGCGCATAGAGTCCGCCCAGCGCGGCCTCGATCCGGCCGATGCCAAGATGAAGCTGCATTGCATAGCCGGAGAATTCCTGGCCGAGCGTGACGGGCGTCGCATCCTGCAGGTGGGTGCGGCCGATCTTGACGAGATGCCTGAAGGCCTCGGCCTTGGCGTTCAGCGCCTTCTCGAGGCTGCGCAGGGCCGGCAGCAGCTTGCGGGTGATCTCAAGCACCGCGCCGATATGCATCGCGGTGGGGAAGGCATCGTTCGAGGACTGGCCGCGATTGACGTGGTCGTTGGGGTGGACCGGGCTCTTGGCGCCGAGGCCGGCGCCAAGCAGTTCATTGGCGCGGTTCGCCAGCACCTCGTTGGCGTTCATGTTCGACTGGGTGCCGGAGCCGGTCTGCCAGATCACGAGCGGGAAATGGCCGTCGAACTTGCCGGCGAGCGCCTCGTCCGAGGCCTGGCCGATGGCGCCGGCGACGCGCTGGTCGAGCAGGCCGAGGCGGGCGTTGACGTGGGCGGCTGCCTTCTTGACCAGCACGAGGGCGTGGACCAGGGGCAGAGGCATGCGCTCGCGCTCGCCGCCGATCCTGAAGTTTTCCAGCGAGCGCTGCGTCTGCGCGCCCCAATATCGATCCGCAGGCACGGCGATGGGGCCGAAGGAATCGGTTTCGGTGCGCGTCTCGGTCATGGGAGGTCCGTCAGGTCTTCTTGCGGAAGGAATCGAGGCTGACGACTTCGGCTCCGCTCTTGCCGTCGTCATCGGTGTCCTGCGTCGCCGTGTCGCCATCCTTGTCGGCCGTTTCGGCCACCGGCGTACGGGTCTTCAGCGCGGGCACACCCGCCGGCACGACCTTGGCCGGGACGGCGCTGGGGGCGGCCGCCGGCTCGGGCTGCGGCGCGTCGGCTGCGTCCTCGGCCTGATCCTGGGTCTCGAACTTCAGGCCGAATTGCACGGAAGGGTCGAAGAAGGTCGTCACCGCATCGAAGGGAACGAGCAGCCGCTCCGGCACGCCGGAGAAGGACAGCCCGACCTCGAAGGAATGGTCGCCGACGTTGAGATCCCAGAACTGATGCTGGAGGACGATGGTCATCTCGTCCGGGTGCTTCTCACGCAGACGCTGCGACACGCGCACGCCCGGCGCACCGGTGCGGAAGGTGACGTAGAAATGATGTTCGCCCGGCAGCCCGTCGCGCGCCGCCTCCGTCAGGATCTTGCGGACGACGCCTTTCAGCGCCTCCTGAACCATCAGATCGTAACGCAGCACATCCTTGGACATCAGGTCGATGTTTCCGCTTATTGCTCCGGCGGGAACAGCCGGCAGGCCAAAATGAAAGTGGAGGCTTCTGTTGCCAGGCGCCTCCGAGCCCCGCCTTACGCGGCTAAACGCAAGGGCTTTGGTTTGGGAACCAGCACCGCTTACGCGGCGACAGCAACCCGAGCATTGTTGTCGTTGGCAACTATGCTTTTGGCCCGATAACGGCGGAACCATGCCGAGCAAAAGGAAGACCTTTACACCCTCGTCGATCCTATTTCGCCCCCGCCGCAGCCCTGCAACCGTCGGGCTGCAAGTTCCTGCTGCTCGCGCCGCAGGGCTGGGGTGGAGGCGCCGGGTACCGCCCCCGGGTCCGAAAGGCTTATTCCGAAATCCGTTTATCGCCATATCCGTTCTTGCGAGCGGCACCGACGAATATAGGGACAGTATCGGCGCGGGGAAAGAGCGCTGCGCCGATTTCCGTGGGTTGTGCGGCATTACGGCCTCAATCGAGAATGCGACCATTTCTGATGTCGATATCGAGCACCATCTCGCCATCGTCGAGGCTGCGGCCGGCGATCTCCCAGCGGTCGTCGGACCGGGTGATCTCCTCACCATGGACGAGGCCGGCCCTCCAGGCGATTTCGCGCGCCTGACTTTCCGAAATCGTCGCGCCCGGATCGGGCTCCGCGCCCTGTCCGGCGGCAACGACAAATCCGTTCAGCGCGAGCGCAGCCAGCAAACGGACCATCGCGGCTTTCGCCTGCATCGTCTCAATCCCCCACGAATCGGGCCGCGATGTGCGGCCCGGATTGAGGCGGGTTTGCGGATGCAGTTGCTCACGGCCGGTCGCGATGGCGTGAGGCTTGGGGCATGCCCGCGCTTCGAGGAAGCACGGACTCCTTGTTTCATCGCATTGTCTTGACGCGAACCGGTTTCCGCTTCGCTCGAAGATGCGTCAGCTTCGGCCGGCCTTGGCCGAGGCGGGCCGTTCGCGCTCCATCTTGATGACGACGCCGTCGCTGGCCCGCAGATCGATCTCGATCTCGGCGCCGGTGCTGTCGCGGCCCTCGACCTTCCACTTGTCGTCGTCGAGCTTGATCTCCTCGATCCGGACGACGCCATGATCGGCGGCGATGCGACGGGCCTGATCCATCGAGACGGCCGGCTTGGCGGGGCTGATGGGTGCGGGCGCCTGCGCCTGGGCCAGTTGGCCGTGAAGCCAGAACGGACCTATGCAGGCGAGCGCCAGGATCGGTCTGCGCGAAAGCATGGACTGCCTCCCTTTTCCGGTTGTTGGAGAGGGAACGGGAGGCTTCCGCCATTGTTCCGGCCATGGATTGGCGGGAGGGCGTGCAAAGGCTGGGGATGCATGCGATGGCGAGGGGGCCAAGGCGCCGTCGAGCCGCTATGCTCGCCCGCTTCCCAGAGATTGACCATGCGCCAGTATCACGACCTGCTCCAACGCGTCCTGACCGAGGGCACCCGCAAGGACGACCGCACCGGAACCGGCACCATCGCCGTCTTCGGCCATCAGATGCGCTTCGACCTGTCGCAGGGGTTTCCGCTGGTCACGACCAAGAAGCTGCATCTCAAGTCGATCATCCATGAACTGATCTGGTTCCTGCGCGGCGACACCAATGTGCGCTACCTGCAGGAGAACGGCGTCACGATCTGGGATGAGTGGGCCGATGCCAACGGTGATCTCGGCCCGGTTTATGGCCGGCAATGGCGTTCCTGGCCGGCGCCGGACGGGCAGACCATCGACCAGATCGCCTGGCTGGTGAACGAGATCAGGCGCAACCCGGATTCGCGCCGCCTGATCGTCTCGGCCTGGAATCCGGCGGATATTCCGAAGATGGCTCTGGCGCCCTGCCACTGCCTGTTCCAGTTCTTCGTGGCGGACGGAAAGCTCTCCTGCCAGCTCTACCAGCGCTCGGCCGACGTCTTCCTCGGTGTGCCCTTCAACATCGCGAGCTATGCGCTGCTGACCCATATGGTGGCGCAGGTCACGGGCCTCGGCGTCGGTGATTTCGTGCACACCTTCGGCGATACGCACCTCTATGTGAACCATCTGGATCAGGCGCGGCTGCAGCTTTCGCGTGAACCGCGAGCGCTGCCGAAGCTCTCGCTCAACCCCGCCGTGACGCGGCTCGAGGATTTCAGCTTCGAGGACGTGACGATCACGGCTTACGATCCGCATCCCTCCATCAAGGCTCCGATCGCCGTATGACGCTGACCATCCGTTCCGCCCGGCCCGGCGAGGCCGCGCTCGTGCTCGGCTTCATCAAGGAACTGGCCGAATACGAGAAGCTGCTGCACGAGGTCGTTGCGACCGAAGCGGAGATCGACGCGGCGCTGTTCGGCCCGAATCCCCGAACCTTCTGCGACATCGCCGAATGGGAGGGCGAGCCGGTCGGCTTCGCCGTCTGGTTCTACACCTATTCGACCTTCTCGGGCCGCCACGGCATCTGGCTGGAGGACCTTTACGTCAGGCCTGGCCAGCGTGGACGCGGCATCGGCAAGGGGCTGATCGCGGGGCTGGCGCGCCGCTGCGTCGCGGAGAAACTGCCGCGCCTGGCCTGGTGGGTGCTGAACTGGAACGAGCCTTCGCGCGTTTTCTATCGCGCGATCGGGGCCAGGGCGCAGGACGAGTGGACGGTCAAGCGGCTGGAAGGCGAGGCGCTCAGTCAGCTGGGCGCGGAGGACTGAAGCCATGGAGAAACGTCCGATCGTGTTGATCGCAGCCATCGCCGACAACGGCGTGATCGGCGACGACAACCGGTTGATCTGGCGGCTCAAGACGGACCTCAGGCGCTTTCGCAGCCTGACGCTCGGCCGCCCCGTGCTGATGGGGCGCAAGACCTTCCTCTCGATCGGCAAGCCGCTGCCGGGGCGCGAGACGATCGTGCTGACCCGCGATGCCGGCTTCTCGGCCGAAGGGGTCAGGATCGCGCATTCGCTCGACGAGGCGCTGGCGCTCGGGCAAGAGGTCGCCGCCGCGAGCGGAGCCGAGTCCGTCATTGTTGCGGGCGGCGCCGAGATCTACCGGCAGGCGCTGCCTTTGGCTGATCGGCTCGAGCTCACGCTGGTTCACACCAAGCCCCCGGGAGACGCGCTTTTTCCCGATTGGGAGCGCGACGCCTTCCTCGCCGGTGCAAAGGAGCCCCATCCTGCCGATCCCGATAACGAGCATCCTTATACCTTCGTCACCCATCACAGGCGCGGCTGATCGCCGCTTTCCGTTCACGATGAATGGCTTGCGCCGTTGACGAATCCGTGGCCCATGACCAACTCAGCCCAGCGCCTTCAGCCGAAGGCGCTGACAAGCGGCCGCTATTCGCCTATGGCTCGGCCTCTACGGAACGGAAGGGAACGGCTCGAGAATGCCTTGGAGCAATCAGAGCGGCGGTGGCAGCGGCGGGGGTGGACCCTGGGGCCAGCGCGGAGGTAGCGGCGGCGGAGGCCCCTGGGGCGGCGGCTCAGGCGGAGGCAACGGCAACCCGCCCGATCTCGAAGAGATCCTGCGGCGCAGCCAGGACCGGCTGAAGAACCTTGTTCCGGGCGGCAATATCGGCGGGCGCGGGCTCATTCTCGGCCTTCTCGCGCTGATCCTGATCTGGCTCGGTTCGGGCGTCTATTTCGTCCGCCCCAACGAGGTCGGCCTCAACGTCGTGTTCGGCCGCTTCGCCGGCAAGACCGGCGAAGGCATGAACTGGAACTGGCCCTATCCGATCGGCAACGTGATCAAGCCCCAGGTGACGAACGTCATCACCACCGAGGTCGGCTTCCGGACCGTGGAATCGGTGCGCAGCGCGCGCCAGACCGACGTGACCGAAGAGAGCCTGATGCTCACCGGCGACGAGAACATCGTCGACATCGATTTCATCGTGCAGTGGCAGATCGACCCGGCCGCGCCCGAGAACTACGTCTTCAACATCCAGGACCCGCCGGGAACCGTGAAGGCCGTGGCCGAGAGCGCCATGCGCGAGGTGATCGGCCGCCGCAACATCCAGCCCGTGCTGACGACCGATCGCGGCGCGATCGAGAACGAGGTGCGCCAGCTGATGCAGGAGACGCTCAACGGCTATAATGCCGGCGTGCAGATCCGCCTCGTCCAGCTCCAGAAGGTCGACCCGCCGCAGCAGGTCATCGACGCGTTCCGCGACGTCCAGGCGGCCCGTGCCGACCAGGAGCGCCTGCGCAACGAGGCGCAGACCTATGCCAACCGCGTCGTGCCGGAATCGCGCGGCCGGGCGGCCCAGCTCGTGCAGGCGGCGGAAGCCTTCAAGGAGCAGACCGTTGCCGAAGCCCGTGGTCAGGCGAGCCGCTTCAACGCGGTCTACGAGCAGTACAAGAACGCTCCGGGCGTGACGCGCGAGCGTCTGTTCCTGGAGACGATGGAACGCGTGATGGGCGGCACCGACAAGATCATCCTCGACAACCCGGTCGGTGGGCAGGGCGTCGTGCCCTATCTGCCGCTCGACCAGCTCAATGCGGGCCGTCAGGTCCCGGGCGCCCGTCAGCAGGGAGCCGCCCGATGAACGGCTCCTTCCTTCGCGCGGCCGCGCTGGTCGTCGTCGCCGCCGTCGCGGTCGTGCTTTACGCCTGCACCTTCGTGGTCTCGCAGACGCAGTCGGCGATCGTGCTCAGGCTCGGCGCGGTGCGCGCGGTCAAGACGGCTCCGGGCCTCTACTTCAAGTGGTTCGCACCGGTCGAGACGGTGACGCTGCTCGACAACCGCATTCTCGACCTCGATCTGTCGTCGCAGGAAATCATCGCCTCGGACCAGAAGCGTCTCGTGGTCGATGCCTTCACGCGCTACCGGATCTCCGATCCGCTGCGCTTCTATCAGGCGGTCAACAACATCCCGCGGGCCAATTCGCAGCTCGCCTCGATCGTGAACGGCAATGTCCGCTCGGTACTGGCGGAAGCGAGCTTCACGGCGATGGTGCGCACCGAGCGCTCGCGGCTGATGAACCGCATCCGCGACGACGTGAACCGCGAGGCGGCGCGCTTCGGCATGACGGTGGTCGATGTCCGGCTGCGGCGCGTCGATCTGCCGGCGGCGAACTCGGCGGCGGTGTTCCAGCGCATGCAGACGGAACGCCAGCGCGAGGCGGCGGAAGCCCGCGCGCTCGGCGGCCAGCAGGCTCAGGAGATCAGGGCGCGGGCCGACAGGGACGCGACCGTGATCGTCGCCGAAGCGCAGCAGCGCTCCGACGAGATCCGAGGCGAGGGCGAGGCGGAACGCAACAAGGTCTTCGCCGAAGCCTTCGGCAAGGACCCGGAGTTCTTCTCCTTCTACCGCTCGATGCAGGCCTATGAAGCCAGCATCAAGCCAGGAGATACCCGGATGGTGCTGACGCCGGATTCGCCGTTCTTCCGCTTCTTCAACGGACCGAACGCGCAGCGTCAGGATGGCCAGGCCGGAACCCCGGCGGCGCCTGCCGTGCCCGCGCCGGCACGTCCCTGATCATGGCGAGCGACGCGAATGCTTGATTTCGTCGCGGCGCTCGGCCTGGTCTTCGCCATCGAGGGCATCCTCTTCGCCGCGATCCCGCATCTGGCGAAGGATGCCCTCCGCAGCGCGGCGGAAACCCCGGTGGACCGGATGCGGCTGATCGGCATCGGCTCGGCGGTTCTGGGCGTGGTCCTGGTATGGGCCGCGCGGGGCAGTTGGTAGGCTTGAACCGGTAGATTTTGCGGAACTGGCACGCGATCGTGTTCGATGACATGATCGTGCGTCGCCCTTCCGCCGCATTTCGGAGTTCAATCATCGGGCGCGACTGGCTTGCATCGATCAGCCCGCATCTTTCCGACATGAGGATCCATATGGCATCGAAAACCGTTCCCGCAGTCCGGTCCGTCCGCATCGCCTTCGCTGCCGGCGTCGCCGGTCTCGCGCTGCTGGCCTCGCCGGTGCTGGCGCCGGGGCACGCGCAGGCGAACACGCCGCTGCTGCAAGGGCAGACTTCGCTCGCGGACCTCGTCGACAAGGTCATGCCGGCAGTGGTCAACATCGCGGCCGTCACCACCAACGATCAGAAGGGCCGCAACCTGCCGCAGCTGCCGCAGCTCGGCCCCGACACGCCCTTCGGCGACCTGTTCGAGGAATTCTTCAACCGCCGCAACCAGCAGGGCGAGCGCCAGGCGCCGCAGCAGCGCCGCTCGCAGTCGGCCGGCTCGGGCTTCGTGGTCGATCCCTCGGGCATCGTCGTCACCAACAACCACGTCGTCGGCGATGCCAACGAGATCACCGTGATCTTCAACGATGGCCTGCGGCTCAAGGCCGAGGTGATCGGCAAGGACACCAAGGTCGATCTCGCCGTGCTGCGTGTAAAGCACGATAAGCCGCTGCCCGCGGTCAAGTTCGGCGATTCCGACAAGATGCGGATCGGCGACCCGGTGATGGCGATCGGCAACCCGTTCGGGCTCGGCGGCTCGGTCTCGTCGGGCATCGTCTCGGCCCGCAACCGCGACATCAGCCAGGGGCCGTACGACACCTATATCCAGACCGACGCGGCCATCAACAAGGGCAATTCGGGCGGCCCGCTGTTCAACATGGCCGGCGAGGTCATCGGCATCAACACGGCGATCCTGTCGCCGACCGGCGGCTCGGTCGGCATCGGCTTCGCCGTGCCCTCGACGCTGGCGACCAACGTCGTCGACCAGCTCAAGGAATTCGGCGAGACGCGGCGCGGCTGGCTCGGCGTGCGCATCCAGAGCGTCGATGACGCCACCGCCGAGGCTCTCGGGCTCGGCACGGCGCGCGGCGCGCTTGTCGCCGGCATCGACGAGAAGGGTCCGGCCAAGCCCGCCGGGCTCGAGACCGGCGACGTGATCGTCAAGTTCGACGGCAAGGACGTCAAGGATTCGCGCGACCTGCCGCGCATCGTCGCGGCGACGCCGGTCGGCAAGGACGTGCCGATCGCGGTGATCCGCAAGGGCAAGGAAGAGATCAAGACGGTCAAGCTCGGCCGCCTCGAGGATGGCGAGAAGGTGCAGTCGGCCTCGACGAACAAGCCGGCGGCAGAGCCTGCCAAGCCCGCGGTGACGAGCGCGCTCGGCCTCGAATTCTCGCCGCAGACCGACGAGCTGAAGAAGCGCTATTCGATCAAGGACGGCCTCAAGGGCGTGATCATCACCAAGGTCGACGCCAATTCGAACGCCGCCGACAAGCGCATCCTCGTCGGCGAGCTGATCGTCGAGGTCGGCCAGGAGCCGGTCAACGCGCCGCAGGACGTGACCAAGCGGCTCGATGCGTTGAAGAAGGAAGGCAAGAAGTCCGTCCTTCTGCTCGTCTCGAACGGGCAGGGCGAGGTTCGCTTCGTCGCCGTCTCGATGAACTGAGACGATCCAGGCCGGAGATTTCGAAGGGCGGCCCAACCGGGCCGCCCTTTTTCATGCCGCCATCGCAGGCCGGGGGGCCAGGGATCGCACTGGCGCAACGGCCCGCGGCAGGGCTAGAGCCTGTCGAGTGACCGGCATCCCGAGACCGGACAAGCCGGGAGAGGCCCGATGAAGATCAGCGACATTCCCTTCGTCACCACCGACTGGTCGACGATCGCTCCGGAGCGCCATGCCGGCGACAGCGGCGAGGCGATCTGGCGCGTCCAGTATTTCGGTCCGGAGGAGAACCGCATCCGCGTGCGCATGGTGGAGTACTCGCCCGGCTACTCCGCCGACCACTGGTGCTCCAAGGGCCACATCATCCTGTGCCTGGACGGCGAGATGGACACCACGCTCGCCGATGGCCGCGTGATGCCGCTCAAGGCCGGCATGAGCTATCAGGTCGCCGATGGCGCCGAGGCCCATCGCTCCGCGACGAAGACCGGCGCGAAGCTCTTCATCGTCGACTGATTAGCCGCGGACGATCTCGCTGCCGGTGTAGCCCTGGGCATAGAGCAGGGCGGTGAGATCGGCATGGTTCAGCCTGGCGCCGGCCGCAGCCGCGACCGCCGGCTTGGCGCGGAAGGCGACGCCCAGCCCGGCCTCGCCGAGCATGGCGAGATCATTGGCGCCGTCGCCCACGGCCATAGTCGCTTCCGGCGCCAGCCCGAAGCGGTTGCGCAGCTCGACGAGCGCATCGAGCTTGGCCTGCATGCCGACGATGGGAGCGGCGACCTCGCCGCGCAGAATGCCGCCATCGGCGAGCAGGACGTTGGAGCGGTGCTCGTCGAAGCCGATCGTGGCGCTGATCGGGCCGGTGAAGACCGTGAATCCGCCCGAGACGAGGGCGGTATAGCCGCCATTCGCGCGCATGGTCCGGACGAGTTCGCGTCCGCCCGGCGTCAGCGTGATGCGGTCCCGAATGATCTCATCGACGACCGATAGCGGCACGCCCTTGAGCAGTGCGACGCGCTCGCGCAGCGCGGGCTCGAAGGCGATCTCGCCGCGCATGGCCCGCTCCGTGATGCCGGCGACGAGCTCCTTGAGGCCGACATAGGCCGCGAGCTCGTCGATGCATTCCTGACCGATCATGGTCGAGTCCATGTCGGCGAGGAACAGGGCCTTGCGGCGGGTCGCCGCCGGCTGGACGATGATGTCGATCGCCGCGCCATCCAGCTCCGCGCCGATATCGGCTTCGAGCTTGCGTGCATCGGCTGCTTCCGCGAAGAGGTCGGCAGCGACCGCGCCGTCGAGAAAGGCCGTGCGGACGGCGCCGGGAACGGTGCGGGCAAGGCGGGCCAGCAGTGCTTCGCCGACCAGCGCCTGGCCGTGGGCGGATACGAGTGTGGCGACGAGCATGTGAGGACCAGGTGGGGCAGGCCGAAGGACAGTTCAGGGCGGTGCTCATCGCAGGTCCGACCGCCAGCGGCAAGTCCGCGCTGGCGATGGAGATCGCGCGCCGCACCGGCGGCACCGTGGTCAACGCCGATTCCATGCAGGTCTATGCCGACCTGCGCACCCTGAGCGCGCGTCCCAGCGAGGCGGAGGAGGCGATGGTGCCGCATCGTCTCTACGGGCATGTCGATGGCGCCGTGAACTATTCGGCGATGCGCTACGCCGCCGATCTGGCGAAGCTGCTCGACGACTTGCGGACTAGCGGCTCGCTGCCGATCCTCGTCGGTGGCACCGGGCTCTACTTCAAGGCGGTGACGGAGGGGTTCTCGGCGATGCCGGCTGTTCCCGAGAGCGTCCGGGCTGGCTTTCGTGCCCATGCCGACGGGCTCGACACGGCCACGCTCCATGCCGAGCTCGCCGCCTGCGATCCGGCGATGGCGGAGCGGCTCAAGCCGAGCGACCGGATGCGGATCATGCGGGCGATCGAGGTCTTTCGGGCGACGGGGCGGTCGCTCGCGAGCTTCCAGGGCGAGCGCGAGCCCGGGCCACTCGGCGAGGGCGAGCTGTTGCGCCTGTTCGTTCATCCCGAGCGGGAGGTGGTGCGGCAGCAGATCGACCGGCGCTTCGAGCAGATGATCGAAGCGGGCGCGCTCGATGAGGTCGTGCGGCTGAAGGCGCGCGGGCTCGATCCGCTGCTGCCGATCATGCGGGCGCATGGCGTGCCCGGGCTGATCGCTCATCTCGACGGCGAGATCAGCCTTGCCGAGGCGATCCGGCGCGGGCAGGCCGATACGCGCGCCTATGCCAAGCGGCAGGTGACATGGTTCCGGCATCAGATGACGGGATGGCGGGCGGTCGCGCCGCTCGAAGCGCTGGATGTCGCCTGCGAGGCCCTGGCAATCTGATCAGGCGGCCGCTGCGGCGGCGACGGCTGCCGGTGGGGCCAAGCCGAGGCGATTGCGGCCTTCGTTCTTGGCCCGGTAGAGCGCCTGATCCGCCCGCCCCGTCAGGGATGCGAGGGTCTCGCCGGGATCGCGCGCGGCAACGCCGAGGCTCGCGGTCACCCGCAGCGCAAGGGTCTCGGAGACGGGCATCGAACGGGCGAGCAGGGTGTCCTGGATCTGACGGGCGCTCGACGCGGCAGAGGCCAGGTCGCAGCCCGGCAACAGGATGCCGAACTCCTCGCCGCCGAAGCGTCCCACGAGATTGTGCTCGTTGAGGAACTGCCCGAGCAGAAGATCGGCGAAGGCGCGGATCACCGCATCCCCGGCCGGATGGCCATAGCTGTCGTTGACCTGCTTGAAATGATCGAGGTCGACGATGATCAGCGCGATATCGCTGCCATCCGCCTCGCTTGCCGCGATGGCGGCGTTGGCCTTCTCGGTGAAGGAGCGGCGGTTGAGCAGCGCGGTGAGCGGGTCGGTCTCGGCCAGGCGGCGCAGCTCGCGCTCGCGTTCCTCGCGGTGGCCGATCTCCTCGGAGAGGGCGCGCCGCGTCGCGCGCTCGCGGCCGATCTCCAGCGCCAGCGTGGCCGCGCGCAGCTGCAGGGTCTGGTTGGCGACCGTGAGATCGGTGACGTCGGTCAGCGTCAGCAGCAGCCCGTCGCCCAGCGGAGCGATGGCGATCCTCAGCCAGAGGGTCTTGCCCTCCTGGGTGAAGGATGTCTCCAGCACGTCGGCACGCTGAAGGTTCATCGCATAGACGCAGCGCTGCCAGATCGAAAGATCGGACAGGAAGGGCAGGCTCTCGCGACCATCGGTGTCGAGGAGTTCGGCTTCGGGGCTTCCGCTCAGCACGGCGGCGCGCTTGTTGGCGGTGACGATGACGGCCTGCTCGATCCGGCCGGCGTTGTCGCGGATGGCGCGCAACGCCACGATCCCGCTGGGTGAGGTTTCGAGCACGGCGTTGAGCAGGTCCTCGCGGAACTGCAGCGGCCGGGCGAACGCGATGACGAAGCGGCGACCGTCCTGGTCGATCGTCGGCAGGAGCAGCCGCTCCCACAGGGCGACGCGCACCGTGCCGCTCGATCGGTGCACGGTATAGAGCGGCCGGTCTTCGGCCAGCGCCTGGTCGAGGGCGGCGATGGTGAAGCGGGCGACCTGCGGACGCATGTCCGAGACGCGCTGTCCGAGGCGCGTGGCGCCGGAATAGCGCACGATCTCGCGCCCGAAATGGAGCCAGCAATAATCGCCGTCGCCAGTGGGCTCCAGGATCATCAGATCCTTGCCGAAAAGGGGCAGGATCTCGGCGGTGAATTCCTCATAGGCGACCGGGCCGTCCTCGCGGTAGCGCGAGGCGAAGCGGCGCAGGATCTCTGCAATCTGCGGGGCATGGCTGCGCGCCGCGATATTCTCGCTATGGACTTCGTAGTACATGTCCGTCCCGGTTCGAGCGCCGCGAATCCTAGGGACGGCGGATTGAGAAATCGTTCCGTTACGGCACCTGATTTTCGGGTGCGCCGCAGACCGACCGGTAACCATGTTGGTTGGCGCTTGACCGGCTGGGCGCTCTCCGCTAGCGTTCCGCAACTTCCGCCAAGGATCGAACGCGCGATGCGTAAGCTTATTATCGTACAGGTGCGCTGGTAGGGGCCGGTTTAACAACCGGGCGTCCCCGACGCCAGCGCACGCCCAGGCCCCTCCGAGGGCCTTTTTTATTGCCTAAATCCCCAGACAGACCAGTAGATCAGCCTCAGGAGAGCGTTATGAGCGAGATGATGACCGGCGCCGAGATGGTCGTCCGCGCGCTTCAGGACCAGGGTGTCGAGCACCTGTTCGGTTATCCCGGCGGGGCCGTACTCCCGATCTACGATGCGATCTTCCAGCAGGACAAGGTCAAGCATGTGCTCGTCCGCCACGAGCAGGGCGCCGTCCATGCCGCCGAAGGCTATGCCCGCTCGACCGCCGGCAAGGTCGGCTGCGTGCTCGTGACCTCCGGCCCTGGCGCGACGAACGCGGTCACGGGCCTGACCGACGCGCTGCTCGACTCGATCCCGCTCGTCGTCATCACCGGCCAGGTTCCGACGCATCTGATCGGCTCGGACGCCTTCCAGGAATGCGACACGGTCGGCATCACCCGCTCCTGCACCAAGCACAACTACCTGGTGAAGAGCATCCATGACCTGCCGCGTGTCCTGCACGAGGCGTTCTACGTCGCGGCCAATGGCCGGCCCGGCCCGGTCGTCATCGACATCCCGAAGGACATCCAGTTCGCCACCGGCACCTATACCCGCCCGCGCGACAACCAGCACAAGACCTATCGCCCGGTGGTCAAGGGCGACCTGAACAAGATCAAGGCCGCGGTCGAGCTGATCGCCGGCGCCAAGAAGCCGGTTTTCTACACCGGCGGCGGCGTGATCAACTCGGGTCCGCACGCCTCGGCGCTGCTGCGTGAGCTGGCGCGGCTGACGGGCTTCCCGGTCACCTCGACGCTGATGGGGCTCGGCGCCTTCCCGGCTGCGGACAAGCAGTGGCTCGGGATGCTCGGCATGCACGGTACCTACGAGGCCAATCTGGCGATGCATGACTGCGACGTCATGATCAATATCGGCGCGCGCTTCGACGATCGCATCACCGGGCGGATCGACGGCTTCTCGCCGCGCTCGAAGAAGATCCACATCGACATCGACCCGTCCTCGATCAACAAGACGGTCAAGATCGATATCGGCATCGTCGGCGACTGCGCCCATGTGCTGGAGGATATGGTCCGGATCTGGCGTGAGACCGGTGCGCAGGTCGACAAGACCGCGCTCGCCGCCTGGTGGACGCAGATCGAGGGCTGGCGCGGCCGCAAGAGCCTCGCCTACAAGCAGTCCGACACGGTGATCAAGCCGCAATACGCCATCGAGCGGCTCTACCAGCTGACCAAGGACCGCGATCCCTTCATCACGACCGAGGTCGGCCAGCACCAGATGTGGGCGGCGCAGCACTTCCACTTCCAGGAGCCGAACCGCTGGATGACCTCCGGTGGGCTCGGCACCATGGGCTATGGCCTGCCGGCGGCGATCGGCGTGCAGATGAAGCACCCGAAGGCGCTGGTCATCGACATCGCGGGCGAAGCCTCGATTCTGATGAACATGCAGGAGATGTCGACGGCGGTGCAGTACCGGCTGCCGGTGAAGATCTTCATCCTCAACAACGAATACATGGGCATGGTGCGCCAGTGGCAGGAATTGCTGCATGGCGGGCGCTATTCGGAGAGCTATTCGCAGTCGCTGCCGGACTTCGTGAAGCTTGCCGAGGCCTATGGCGGCCATGGCATTCGTTGCGACGACCCGGCCAAACTCGACGCCGCGATCATGGAGATGATCGATACGCCGAAGCCGGTGATCTTCGATTGCGTCGTCGCCAAGGAAGAGAACTGCTTCCCGATGATCCCATCGGGCAAGGCGCATAACGAGATGATCCTGCCCGATTTCGAAGGCGATACCGGCCAGATTATCGACGCCAAGGGCAAGCAGCTCGTCTGACGAGGCATCGTCATGCTCGGGCTCGACCCGAGCATCTCAGGCTAGAAAGGCTTTTCGTCCTGAAAGGGATTCTCGGGTCGAAGCTCTGCTCCGCCCGAGAATGACGCTGGCGGCACGGCAAGGGGAACAGCATGAATACCATTGGCCTGATCGGCGGCATGAGCTGGGAATCGACTGCGGTCTACTACCGGCTGCTCAATGAAGGCGTGCGGGCGCGCTCGGGCGGGCTGCACTCGGCCGATGTCCTGCTGCATTCGGTCGATTTCGCTGGCATCGCCGAGATGCAGGCGCAGGGCGATTGGGCGGCGGCAGGCGCTGCACTGGCCGAGAGCGGGCGGCGGCTGGAGCGCGCCGGTGCCTCCTGCCTCGTGCTCTGCACCAACACCATGCACAAGGTGGCGGACCAGATCACCGCCGCGACCAAGCTGCCCTTCCTGCACCTGGCCGATGTGACGGCGCGGGCAATCCTCGCCTCCGGCGCGCGCCGGCCGCTATTGCTGGCGACGCGCTTCACCATGGAGCAGAGCTTCTATCGCGACCGGCTGAAGGCCTTCGGCGCCGAGGCGCTGGTGCCGCAGCCGCAGGAGCGCGACGAGGTGCATCGCGTGATCTACGAGGAATTGTGCCGCGGTCGCGTCGAGCCGGATTCGCGCGAGCGCTATCGCGCCATCGTCGAGCGTGCGGCGCGGGAGGAGGGCGCCGACGGCGTCATCCTCGGCTGCACGGAGATCGGGCTTCTGGTCTCGCAGGCGGATTTCGCGATGCCCGTCTTCGACACCACCGCGCTGCATGTCGCCGCCGCGCTTGATTTCGTCGGCGAAACCGAGAGCGTCGCCGCATGAAGCTGCTGATCGGCAACAAGTGCTATTCGTCCTGGTCGCTCCGGGCCTGGCTGCTGATGCGCGTCAAGGGCATCGCCTTTTCGGAGAAGCTCGTCCTGCTCGACGAGCCCGGCTTCAAGCAGACCGTCTTCGCTGAGGCGCCGGGCAGCGGCGGCACCGTGCCGACCCTGATCGATGGCGATCTCGCCGTCTGGGAGACGCTGGCGATTATCGAATATCTCCACGAGACGCATCCCGATGCCGGCATCTGGCCGAGCGACACCGCAGCCCGCGCCCAGGCCCGCGCCGCCTGCAGCGAGATGCATGCGGGCTTCACGGCGCTGCGCGGCGCCTGCCCGATGAACCTGGGCAAGCGTTACGCGGCGCGTGATCGCGGCGCGGATGTCGCCCGCGATGTCGAGCGGGTCACCGGCATCTGGCGGCAGGCGCGCGAGCGTTTCGGCGGGGCAGGCGAGGGGCCTTTCCTCTATGGCGCCTTCTCGGCTGCGGACGCGATGTACGCGCCGGTCGTCACCCGCCTCGACACCTATGGCATCGCCGTCGATCCGGTTTCGCAGGACTACATGCGCGCCGTTCTGGCGCTGCCGGCCTATCGCGAATGGCTCGCGGCCGCGCTCGACGAGCCCTGGATCGTAGCCCATGACGAGGTGGACGAGTCCGCCCTCGTCGATCTGCGCCAGCCCTGAACCTTACTCTCCGCTGATCTTTCGCTCCAACCCGCCTGCAGGTCCGTCATGTCGAAGCCCGCCAGCCATTACCCGAACGCTCCGAAGTCCCAGCCGGTCGCGCGCCATACGCTGGCGGTGATCGTCGACAACGAACCGGGCGTTCTTGCCCGCATCGCCGGACTGTTCTCGGGGCGCGGCTACAACATCGAGAGCCTCACCGTTTCCGAGACCGAGCATGACAAGCACATCTCGCGCATCACGGTCGTGACCTCGGGCACCGCGAATGTGATCGACCAGATCAAGGCGCATCTCGACCGTCTGGTGCCGGTGCACCGGGTCGTCGACCTGACCGAGCAGGGCGAGGCGCTGGAGCGCGAGCTCGCGCTGATCAAGGTGGTCGGCAAGGGCGAGCATCGCGTCGAGGCGATGCGGCTGGCTTCGGCCTTTGGAGCGCGGACACTCGATGCCTCTCTGACCTCCTTCGTCTTCGAACTGACAGGCTCGACCGAGGAGATCGAGCGCTTCATCAAGATGATGACGGTGGTCGGCCTCACGGAAGTCTCGCGCACCGGCATCGCGGCGATGAGCCGCGGGCCGGAGGCGATGTGATGATGGCGCTGAGGCCCGACCAGCTCAGTCTGATCGCGCTCGGGCTCGGCGTCGTCGGCTTTCTCTGCCTCGCCGGCCCGGTGCTGTTGCGCCTGTCCGGCCGGGCCAAGGCCGAGCCGCTCGGCAGCGGCACGAGCCTGCGCTCGCCACTATGGTGGGTAGGTTTCCTTCTGACGATCGCGGCGATCTTCCTGCAGCGTATGGCGGGCCAGCAGGGTTGACAGGATAAGATTGGGAAACCCGCCGTCATCCCGGACAAGCCGCGAAGCGGCGCCGATCCGGGATACATCGCAGAGCGCGGCGCCCTACGATGGATCCCGGGTCAAGCCCGGGATGACGGAGTTGATTCCCGGGCTGATTGAATGAGCTTCAGCCTGCGAAACCGCCCTCGGTCAGGAAGCTCTTTTCCTCCGCGGTGGTATCGCGTCCCAGCACCGGGTTGCGATGCGGGAAGCGGCCGAAATCGCGGATGATGTCGCGGTGCACCTCCGCATATCTAACCCCTTCGGGGTCATCGGCCGCCGCGCAGAGCGCGATGCAGCGCTCCTGATCCGCCAGCGTCTCGGAGTGCATGAAGGGCATGTAGAAGAAGCGCTTCTCGGGTGCCTGATAAGCTTCGTCGAATCCGCCTGCGATGGCGTGCGCCGCGATGGTAAGGGCCTGGGCATCCGTGGCGAAGGCACGCGGACTGTCGCGGAACATGTTGCGCGGGAACTGGTCGAGCAGGATCAGCAGGGCATAGACGCCCTCGGGCGTTTCCTCCCAATCGGCGAGCTCGCCCGCCGCCGCGGCTTCATGCGCGGGCAGGAAGCGCCTGATAATCTCGGCATCGAAGGCCTCGTCCTTGGCGAACCATTTCTCAGGCCCGGCCTGGCGCCAGAAAGCGACGATATCGGCGGCGGTGGGCAAGGTCATAGGTCTCTCCGTTCATCAGGCCATCGAACTCCGGAGATAATTCTTCTCTGGCGCGCTGCCACCCCGAATAACGCTTGCCCGCGATCTGTGGCTGCGCTAGATGCCTGAACCGTAACGTACGGTACTGGAGATTTTCGCCGACCATGACGCAGGCTGCCGCAGAGACGCAAGGCGAGGCGCTGACCGCGCGCCAGCAAGCCGTGCTCGATGCCGTGCTGAGCCTGATGGTCGAGAAGGGCAGTGGCCTCACCATGACCGCGGTTGCGCGGCGTGCGAGCTGCTCCAAGGAAACGCTCTACAAATGGTTCGGTGACCGCGACGGCCTGCTGACCGCGACGGTGCAGTGGCAGGCCTCGAAGGTGAGGGCGGGCAATTTCGACCGTCAGACGCTCGATGCCGGCGCGCTGCGCGAAAGCCTGAAGCGCTTCGCCGCGAACTGGCTCGAAGTCATCGCCAGTCCGACCTCGATCGCGCTCAACCGCATCGGCATCAGCCAGGCGGCCTCACGCGACGGCAATCTCGGCTCGATCGTGCTGGCGAATGGTCGCTTTGCCATCGGCGAGCGGCTGAAGCCCGTGCTCGATGCGGGCCGCGAGGCGGGGCTCCTGGCCTTCGACGATACCGAGACGGCATTCCGCACCTTCTTCGGCCTCGCCGGCCGCGACGTCCAGATCCGGCTCCTGCTCGGCGATACGCTGACCTTGAGCAAGGCCGAGATCACGGGCGACGCGGAGCGCGCGGCCGAGCAGTTCTTCACCCTCTACGGCACGGCACAGAACGATCCGGGCCGGGACAAGTCCAACGCGTGACAAAGGAGACACCCATGCGCGTTTATTACGATCGTGATGCCGACATCAACCTGATCAAGGGCAAGAAGGTCTGCATCGTGGGCTACGGCTCGCAGGGCCACGCCCATGCGCTCAACCTGCGTGATTCCGGCGTCAAGGAGATCATTATCGCGCTCAAGGCCGGCTCGGCCACGCGCAAGAAGGCCGAGGAAGCCGGCTTCAAGGTGATGACCCCGTCGGAGGCCGCCAAGGTCTCGGACATCATGATGATGCTGACCCCGGACGAGCTGCAGGGCGACATCTATCGCGACGAGCTGCACGGCAACATGAAAGAGGGCGCTGCCCTCCTGTTCGCGCACGGCCTCAACGTTCATTTCAACCTGATCGAGCCGCGCAAGGACCTCGACGTGCTGATGGTCGCCCCGAAGGGCCCTGGCCACACCGTCCGTTCCGAGTATCAGCGCGGCGGCGGCGTGCCGACCCTGATCGCGATCCACCAGGACGCGACCGGCAACGCCCATGACCTCGGCCTGTCCTATGCCTCGGCCAATGGCGGCGGCCGCGCCGGCATCATCGAGACGACCTTCAAGGAAGAGTGCGAGACCGATCTCTTCGGCGAGCAGGTCGTGCTCTGCGGTGGTCTGGTCGAGCTGATCAAGGCCGGCTACGAGACGCTGACCGAGGCCGGCTACGCCCCCGAGATGGCGTATTTCGAGTGCCTGCACGAAGTGAAGCTGATCGTCGACCTCATCTATGAGGGCGGCATCGCCAACATGAACTACTCGATCTCGAACACCGCCGAGTTCGGTGAGTACGTCACCGGCCCGCGGATCATCACCGCCGAGACCAAGGCCGAGATGAAGCGCGTGCTGACCGACATCCAGTCGGGCAAGTTCACCCGCGACTGGATGCTCGAGAACAAGGTCAACCAGACTTCGTTCAAGGCGACCCGCGCTCGCTACGCCGCCCATCCGATCGAAGAAGTCGGCGCCAAGCTCCGCGACATGATGCCCTGGATCAAGGCCAAGGCGCTGGTCGACAAGACCAAGAACTGAGGATCGATCCGGGACTTTTGTTCCGCGACGGCCCGGCTTCCGCCGGGCCTTTGGGATCAAGGCCAAGGCCCTGGTCGACAAGGCGAGAACCGAACCCTTTCACACTCCGTGATGCTCGGGCTTGACCCGAGCATCACGTGAAGGAAGGGCGCCCTTTTCGACAGGAGGTTCTCGGATTGCCGCGTCGCGGCGCCCGAGAATGACGTCAAAGGCGCGGGCTTGCCGGATTGATTTAAGTCGTTCCGGATCTGATTCCGGAAAGGCTTGCAACAACTTGATATCAAAGGTTCTTTCTGTTTGCGGGCGGTGGCTGTGAGGCTGCCGCCCGTTTTCTTTCGGGCGCTGGCAGGAACCCTCCTGACGTGGGGGCGTTTCGGTTGCAGTGCCGGTCTTCTGTCCGGCTGAACGCAGGGAGACGGTCATGACGGTCGATACCCGACCCAGAGTGCCGCCGCAGGATGTCGAGCAGCTTCGCGGTGGTGATCCGGTGCCGCCGATGCGCGCCGACGATCACAGCGATGCCGATCCGGCGGTCGAGACGCCCGTCGAGGCGCGGCAGGGCTTCCTCGGACGGCCGGTTCTGACGGTGCTGATTTCCGGGCTCGTCCTCGCCGTGGTCGCCTGGATCGCGCTCGAAATGTTTGCCTATTGAGATTTGCGTCGGTCGTTCGTGTTTGCCCGCTCATCAGAGGAGGCTGCGATGGAACTTCTGCGAATCCTTGAAACGCCTGCGGTCATCCGCGTGGTGCTGGGGTTGTCGCTGGCGATGATGCTTGCCGTGGTGCTCGGCCTCGCCTGACAAGTCAGCGCGGCCGCGCGGTCGATTTTCCGCTTTGCCCGTATCGGGCACAGCGAAGCCTCCGGCGCCTTGCGCCGGAGGCTTTTGCATATCCGAAGCCGATCAGAAGGTGATCTTGTCCTTGATCTCGGCCTCGACATTCGACGGCAGGGTGCCGCGCTTCACCAGATCGGCGAAATCCTTGAATTTCGCCTTGCCGCGTTCCTCGATGATCTTCTTGGAACGGGCCTCGCCGATGCCCTTCAGCGTGTCGAGTTCGGCTGCGGTCGCCGTGTTGATATTGATCTTCTTGGCCTGTGCCGCGACGGGCTGGGCGGCAGGCGTGGCCGGCTTGGTTGCCGGGGCTGCCTGTGCAGCGGGAGCGGCAGGCGCGGTGACGGGCGCTGCCGGCTTGGCGGAGGGCGCAGGCTGCGTCGCGGTCTGGGCGAAAGCCTGACCGCCCATGGCGGCAAGCGCGACGAGGGGGATCAGGAAACGGGACATCGTCATGGCATGGACCTCACAGGGTCGGCCCGGATCATCGCATCCGCCGGGGGCCGGGTCCCGCCGACGGACGACGCCGGCGGCTCAGGGCCGTTCGGCGTGTCGCGCCGGGCTCGCCGATGAAAGTGGCGTGCCGCGATGCGACGACGCGAATAGGCGCCTTTGGAATTGAACGGCCGCACAATGCCGCGTTCACCGGGCAGTCAGGTTCCCGGCGCCTTCAGCGCGCGAAGAACTCGCTGACCCGCCCGACGCCGTAGAGCAATCCGAAGCCCCAGGCGAAGGAGGCGAGCCAGTTCGCGAGCTGGAACTGCCAGAACGGCATGTTGACGATGCCGGCAACGATCGCGATCACCGCCCTGAGCGGCCCGAAGAAGTGCCCGATCAGGATGCTGGCGATGCCCCATTTCTCGAAGAAGGCGTGGCCGCGATCGAGCAGCTGCGGGTTCTTGGTGAAGGGCCAGTAGTCGTGAACGCGCGGGCCGAGCAGAAGGCCGGCCCAGTACGACACCCAGAAGCCGCTGCCGGCGCCGAGCGAAGCCGCGAGCGCGAGCGGGACGAGATTGAGGCCGGAAGCGCCCGCGACGGCGCCGAAGGTGGTGAAGAACACGGTCGCTGGCACCAGCCAGGACAGGATCGCGACGCATTCGGCGAAGGCGACCATGAAGACGATCGGGATCGCCCATTGCTGGTGGATGCGCATGAACTCCACGAGCGCGTGCATGGCTTGTTCGAGGTCGGCCATGGCGTTCGGTTCAGCTCCCGCAGATCGGTCTTGGCACGGATCGGTTCTGGCATATGGCCGTGGCGGCGGATCGATGCAAGCGACGCGCGGCCGCACCACGCGACGGCGTTGCCTTCGCGGACTGATCGCCTATTAATCTCCGCAACGCAGAACAAGCTGACGGCACCGCCGGGACGGCGGTCGATGGGAAACGGGTTTCATGGAGTTGCAGGATCGCCCGCAGGTGCATGCGGGGGCAGGAGCGATGTCGCCGGATGAGCCGGCCGTTGCGCTCTGCGGCATCGACATCACCTTCCATCTCGCCGATGGAGGCCGCTATCAGGCCGTGAAGGGGATCGACCTCAAGGTCCATCCCGGCGAGTTCGTCTCGATCGTCGGGCCGACCGGCTGCGGCAAGTCCACGCTGCTCAACGCGGCGGCGGGGCTGCTTTCGCCGTCGGCCGGAAAGGTCGGCATCTTCGGCAAGCCGCTGGCGGGCCTCAACCGCCGCGCCGGCTATCTCTTCCAGCAGGACGCGCTGATGCCGTGGAAGACGGCGCTGGACAACGTCAAGGTGGCGCTCGAGCCCATGGGCGTGCCGGAGCGCGAGGCGGACCAGCGGGCGCGCGAATGGCTGGCGCGCGTGGGCTTGCGGACCTTCGTCGACCGCTACCCGCACATGCTCTCGGGCGGGCAGCGCAAGCGCGTCAGCCTCGCCCAGATGCTGATCCGCAATCCCGAGATACTGCTGATGGACGAGCCATTCGGTCCACTCGATGCGCAGACCCGCCAGATCATGGGCAATCTCCTGCTCGATCTCTGGTCGCGCGACCGCAAGGCGCTGATGTTCGTTACGCACGATCTCGAAGAGGCGATCGCGCTGTCCGACCGTGTCGTGGTGATGTCGGCCGGACCGGCGGCGGGGATCGTCGCGGATTACAAGGTCGACCTGCCGCGCCCGCGCGACATCGCAGACATCCGGCTGGAGAAGGCCTTCCACGAGATCCATCGCGATATCTGGACCTCGCTGCGCGTCGAGGTGCAGAAGGCCTATGCGATGGGCGAGGGGCGCGAGCTGGTCGGGGGAGACGCATCATGAAGCGCGTGAAGCTCCTCTCGCTCCAGGTGCTGGTGATGCTGGCCTTCCTGCTGATCTGGCATGTGGTGACCACGACGAGCCTGTTCGGCGACGTCAAGACGATCCAGTTCTTCTTCTCGACGCCGGTCGCCGTGCTGACGCGCACCTTCAAGCAACTCACCAGCGCCGACATCTACTGGCATCTCGGCATCACGCTGACCGAGACGGTGCTGGCCTTCGTCATCGGCTCGCTCGCGGGCATCCTGTTCGGATTCGCGTTTGCGCGGCGCGAACTGCTCTCGGCGGTGTTCGACCCCTACATCAAGGCGGCGAACGCCCTGCCGCGCGTCGTGCTGGCGCCGATCTTCGCGCTCTGGTTCGGGCTCGGCATCTGGTCGAAGGTGGCGCTCGGCTTCACGCTCGTCTTCTTCATCGTGTTCTTCAACGTCTACCAGGGCGTGCGCGAGGTCTCGCCGACGATCCTCGCCAATGCGCGCATGCTCGGCATGAACGAGCGCCAGCTCTTCAAGCATGTCTACTGGCCGTCGGCGCTGACCTGGATGTTCTCCTCGCTGCATACCTCGGTCGGCTTCGCGCTGGTCGGCGCCGTGGTCGGCGAATATCTCGGCT
This sequence comes from Allobosea sp. P4_C6, assembly GCF_056402015.1. Taxonomy (NCBI): domain Bacteria; kingdom Pseudomonadati; phylum Pseudomonadota; class Alphaproteobacteria; order Hyphomicrobiales; family Alloboseaceae; genus Allobosea; species Allobosea sp. P4_C6. The sequence goes on along the minus strand of NZ_JBFUIF010000002.1, from coordinate 141,728 downwards.
CGTCCGCCGGGCTCGGCTACAAGATCCACGAGGCCGAGAGCGTCTTCGACGTCACCGGCGTCTTCTCGGGCATGCTGATCCTGGCGATCTTCGTCATCGCCATCGACGCGCTGGTGACGCTGGTCGAGAAGCGGCTGCTGGCCTGGCGTCCCGGGCAGAGCTCGACGACGACAGCCTGATGCGACGGAGGCGGGACGGAAACGGTGGCTTCCGCAACGTCAGTTCGCTAGGGTCGCATCATCACGCGCGGGTGGGGAGGTTCCGGTGGCCGAAACGATCAGGATGGGTGGGCTGCTGCTGGAGTTCCTGTACGACAAGGATGAGACCGAGGGCAGCATCGACGTCTTTCGGATGACCGTGGCTCCGAAGGTGAAGGTCCCGGTGCCCCACTATCATGAGAGCTGGGACGAGACGGTCTATGGTCTCGACGGGACCTTGACGTTCACGATCGACGGCCGGGATGTCGCTCTCCAACAGGGACAGTCGGCCTTCATCAGGCGCGGCGTGGTCCACGGCTTCCGGAACGAAAGCGATGAGGCGGCGAGTTGCCTCTGCATCCTGTCGCCCGGCGTGCTCGGGCCCGGCTATTTTCGCGAGATCGCCGGCTTGCTCGGCGCTGGCGGTCCACCCGATCCTGTCGCGGTGAAGGAGCTCATGCTTCGCCACGGCCTCGTTCCCGCAGTGCCGGCGGGCTGAGCGACGGACCGTTGTAGCCCTGCAGGGCGAAGCGACGGGCAACCCGTCGCTTCGCTGTAGCCTTCCAGCCTGTGGCTGGCCTAGCGCTTGGTCACGACGACTTCCAGATAGGCACTCGGTAGAACCATCGTGCTGTCCCCGGAGATATTGAGCCGGCCGATCAGGGCGAGCAGGTCCTGCTCGAGCTCGCGGCCCTTGTCCTCGGGAAGGTTCGCGAAGGTCTTCTGCACCGGGCCATACCAGGTGCGGAACACCGAGAGCCAATGGGCTGGCGAGCGATAGCGGAAGGTGAAGTGGCGTTCGTTCCAGGACGGCGAACCGGCGCCGAACAGCTCCTTGAGGCGCTCGGCCGTGCCCCAGAGCGCCGGCGACCGGACACCCGGCGCGGGCGGGACGTATTTGCCGATTGTCTTGAAGACCTGGCCGATGAAGCTCTCGGGCGTCCAGTTCGCCAGCCCGATCCGTCCGCCGGGCCGGCAGACCCGCATCATCTCCGAGGCGGCGCGCTCCTGATCGGGGGTGAACATGACGCCGAAGGTCGAGAGCACGACGTCGAAGCTGGCATCGGCGAAGGGCAGGGCCTCCGCGTCGGCCGGCTGGAAGGTCACGTCGAGGCCCTCGGCCTTGGCACGGGCGCGGCCCCGTTCCAGCAGGGCGGGGACATAGTCGGTCGAGGTGACGTCGCCCCAGCGGCGGGCGGCGGCCAATGTCGCGTTGCCGTTGCCGGCGGCGACGTCGAGAACGCGTTCGCCGCTGCGCAGATCGACGGCCTCGCACAGATTCTCGCCGACGATCTGGAGGGTCGTGCCGATGACGGCGTAATCGCCCGATGCCCAGGTCGATTGCTGGCGGGCCTTGACTGCGGCGAGATCGGGCGTCGCTGCGGCGGGCGGGGGAGTCATCGTGAGTGTCTCATCCATGGTTCTGCCTCATGCGCTGTCATGTGGTGGGAAGCCATCGACGCCGGCTGTGCCGGCCTGCCGAAAGGCGTCGTCGCGAAGGACGGTCCGTCAGCGCGCAGGATGATGCCAACGGAGATGCCGATCAGCGGGATTGATCGTGCGACAGGAGGCCGAGCGGCCATAGTGTAGTTTCTGTAGCGATCCCGATACAGAAACTGGAGCGCGGTTCGCGCTCACGCCGCGGCGAAGGAACTGCGCACCATCCAGTGCTCGATGGACGCTGCCAGGCGTGTGTCGCCGGTCAGCGAAATTCGTTCCTGCTCGATTTCCTTCTTCAGGCTGGAATGTCCCATCCATGCCGCGGTCAACGCCTCGAGCTTGGCGGTGACGAAGAGATCGACGTCGTAGCCCGGATCGGTCGAGCAGAGGTCCACGGGCGTGCCCGGCTTCACGATCAGCCAGAAGTTCCGGTCGGCGGCGCAAAGCTCGGGATAGATGAACTGGATCACCGTGCGCCTGGCGAGCGGCAGCGCACTGATGTCGATCTTGCGCCGCATGTTCCACATCAGCAGGCGGGCATCGAGGTTGTCGAGCGTCACCTCGGCATCGATGTGGCGATGCGCCCAGTTCCCCAGAGCCTTGATGATCGGCCCGAGCTCTTCGGCGAGAGGCGTCGTCCTGTAGTGAATCTCGCCCGTGGCCGGATGTTCCGAGCGGACGATCAGCCCGCGCTCCTCCATCTCCTTCAGGCGTCGCGACATCAGCGTCGGCGACATGCCGGGGACGCCCCGGCCGATCTCGTTGAAGCGCGTCGAGCCCGCCAGCATCTCGCTCAGAAGCAGGAGCGTCCAGCGCGGCTCTATGACCTCGCAGGCCTTGGCGACCGGGCAGAACTGGTTGTAGCCCTTCTGTGACATCAGGGCGTCCTCCAGCCTTCATGATGCCGATGTCCGCGCCCGCGATCCAGTCCAGATAGTGTAGTGCGCAATGCCGGCGATCTGGCGGCCGAAACGCAACAAGCAATCCGGGTTTACCGGCGCATTTCGGTGAGGGCTCTCTGCAAGGGAGCGGGCGAGACCTGGATCGGCCCTTCGAAGGGGACATCCATGTCCACGATCAGATAGATCGCTCCACCGATCAGGGCCGCGGCAGCGACGAAACCCGTCACGACCACGGCGTTCCGCGGCGCCCGGAATCCAAAGATCGCGAAGATCAGAACCAGCCAGGCGACGACCATCAGCATCAGCGGCCGTGGCAGGGAGCCCTCGGCCTGTTCCACCAGACTCCAGCGCAACTCCAGCACCTTGCGGTACTGTTCGCGCATGTCGTTCCAGATCGAGAGCTGAGGATCGCGGTTCGGTTCGAGGGTGCGCAGGCCGGTTCCGACATCCTCGATCATTCGCTCGGAGGTCTTGTCCGAAAGCCCGCCTTCGGCAGTCCAGTGGCCATTCGCGGCGCGCTCGGCATAGACGAGAAGCTTCTGGCGGGTTTCGCCGGCTTCCGGGCCATAGAGGAACAGCATCCGGTCGAGCAGGATCAGCTCGGTGGCGTAGCTGTGAACGTCCTGGTTGACCCCATCGAACCTGCTCTTCGCCGAAGTGATCATCAGGCCCAGGACGAGGGAGGTCATCACGACGAAGATGTTGGCGATGAGATGCAGGACCTTCTGCGTATCGTCCAACCGCTGATGCTCCGGAAGACGCTGGTAGGAAAACAGCGCGCCCAGCGAAGCCGCGGTCAGGCAGAAGAAGACGAAAATCGCGATGCGCACTTCGTTCACGGGCGGCCCTCGCCTTGCCGTTGCAGCAGGTAGACATGCGTGGACAGGCCGGAAGGCTCCGGCCTCGTCGCCGGTTCGGGATTGTTGCTCCCGCGCTTCAATCTAGCCTATGTTCCCGGGGAATGCGCGCCCGTCAGAAGCGCCAGCAGGATCCAACCCGGAGGAATGTCCATGCTCTTGTCCCGCCGCGGCGCGCTGGCCGCGCTCGCTCTTTCGACCGCGCTCGGCGCGGCGTCCCATGCCGTCGCCCAGAACGCCGAGAAGCCCAAGCTGACGCTCGGCGTCGGCGGCAAGCAGCTGCTCTACTATCTCCCGCTCACGATCGCGGAGAAGAAGGGTTTCTTCAAGGATCAGGGCCTCGACGTCGAGATCAACGATTTCGGCGGCGGCGCGAAGTCGCTGCAGGCCCTCGTCGGCGGCTCGGTCGATGTCGTGACCGGCGCCTATGAACACACCATCCGCATGCAGGCGAAGGGCCAGGACATCCGGGCGGTGATCGAGCTCGGCCGCTTCCCGGCAATCACCATCGCCGTGCGCAAGGACCTCGCCGACAAGGTCAAGTCTGCCGCCGACTTCAAGGGCCTCAAGATCGGCGTGACGGCGCCGGGCTCCTCCACCGCGCTGACCGCGCAATACGCCATGGTCAAGGCCGGGCTGAAGGCGACGGACGCGGCGATCATCGGCGTCGGCGCCGGCGCGAGCGCGGTCGCCGCGATCAAGCAGAAGCAGGTCGACGTGATCTCGCATCTCGACCCGGTCACCTCGAAGCTCGAAGCCGACGGCGATATCGTCTCGCTGATCGACACGCGCACCGAGGCCGGCACCAAGGCTCTGTTCGGCGGCGCCAACCCGGCGGCCGTGCTCTATCTCAAGAACGATTTCGCCGAGAAGAACCCGGTGACGACGCAGAAGCTGGTCAACGCGCTGATGAAGTCGCTGAAGTGGCTGGAGACGGCGAAGCCCGAGGATGTCGCGGCACTGGTGCCGGAAGAGTATCTGCTCGGCGACAAGCCGCTCTACCTCCAGGCGGTGAAGAACTCGCAGGAGAGCTATTCGCGGACCGGCATCTCCACGCTTGACGGCATGAAGAGCATGTACGATTCGCTGAAGCTGCTCGATCCCGAGCTGACCAACTCCAATGTCGACCTGTCGAAGACCTTCATCGACAGCTTCGCCAAGAAGGCGGCTTCCGGCTCCTGACGTCCTGCACCCGGGATGGATCGCCATGCGTCCTTTCGGACGCGGCGTGACGATCCATCCTTTTGCCTAGGCATCGGACCGTGATTTGACGTCGCGCACGATCCGCGCTCGGTGCATGTTGTGCGGATTCGCGCTGGGGGTGTCGCTTGAACGGCGAAACGGCTTTTCTGGATGGCGGTGGCGATATGGCCGCCGCCATCCGTGCTTATGATTGGGAGGCGACACCGCTCGGGCCGCTCGGCGACTGGCCGGCCGCGCTGAAGACGGCCGTCAGCATGATGGTCAACTCGCGCTTCCCCAAATGCCTCGCCTGGGGCGCCGAGCTGATCACCATCCACAACGATGCCTTCCGCTCCATTCTCGGCAACAAGCCCTCGGCGCTCGGGCAGCCTTTCCGGGAGGTCTGGCTGGAGGTCTGGGACGAGATCAGCCCGATCGTGTCCAAGGCTCTCGCCGGCGAGGCGACCTTCATCGAGGACTTCCCGCTCACCATCAATCGGTACGGGCATCCCGAGGAGGTCTGGTTCACCTTCTGCTACAGCCCGATCCGCGACGAGGCCGGGAGGGTTCTCGGCATGATGGATACGGTGATCGAGACGACCGGGAAGATGCAGGCCGAGCGCAACGGGCGCCTGCTCAATGCGGAACTCGCTCACCGCATGAAGAACACGCTGGCGATGATCGCCGCGATCGCCAGCCAGACCTTCCGTTCCGCCGAGACGCTCAAGGAGGCGCAATCGATCCTGAGCGAGCGCATCGCGACGCTGGGGGAAGCGCATTCGATCCTGACACAGTCGAGCTGGAGCAGCGCCCCGATCCGCGCGGTGGTCGAGGGGGCGCTGGCGCCGCATCGCGCCGGCCTCGGCACGATCCGAATCGGCGGGCCGCCGCTGCAGCTGCCGGCGGATCAGGCGATGACGCTGGCGCTTGCCGTCAACGAGCTCGCGACCAATGCGATGAAGTACGGCGCGCTGTCGGTCGAAGCCGGCGAAGTCGCGATCGGCTGGTCGACCGGACGCCCGCAGAGCGAGGATGCCTTCCGGTTCGAATGGACCGAGAGCGGCGGGCCTCTCGTCGTCCCACCGCGCCGGGTGGGTTTCGGCTCGCGGCTGGTGGAGCGCGTCATGGCGCAGAAGTTCCATGGCGAGGTCGCGCTGGACTATCAGCCCGAGGGGCTGCGCTACGTGCTGGCCACGACGATGGCGCAGGTCGCGCCGCGGGAATGACCGTTCCGGCACCGCGCTGGACTCGCAGCCGCGGCAGCGCAAGACTGAGGTGCTGACGCAAGGAGAGGCGAGATGACCGAGCGCGCCGCCGTCGAAGCCCTGATTCGCGATGCCTATGCCGCCCGTCACCGCGGCGATCTCGAAGCCCTCATGGACTATATGCATCCCGACTGCAGCTATCGGCTGGCTGGCGGGCCGCAAGCGGCCGCGATTTTCGCGCAGCCGGATGGGCACTCCGCCGTCCGCGAGCAGATGGCCGGGCTGATCGCGACCTATGTCTTCAGCAATATCGAGGAACTGGCGCTGACGGTCGACGGCGACAAGGCGACGCTGCATTGGCGCGCCGATGTCGAATGCAAGCCGACCGGACGCAGCGGCTCCTTCGAGATCATGGATATCTTCACCATCGCCGACGGCAAGCTGAAGAGCGTAACCCAGTTCACCGACACGGCCGGCGTGGCGCAGCTTTCGAGCGCTTGACGCCGGGCTGATCGCAGCCATCACCGCTTTCGATTTGCGCCGCGCGCCGGACCCGCTAGGTTCGCGGGCCTATCGCGAACGGGGTATCGCTTCGGACCATGAATATTCTCTCGATCCAGTCCCACGTTGCCTTTGGTCATGTGGGCAACGCCTCCGCGACCTTCCCGATGCAGAGGCTCGGCGTCGATGTCTGGCCGATCCACACGGTGCAGTTCTCGAACCACACCGGCTATGGCAGCTGGAAGGGCCGTGTCTTCGACGGCGGCATGATCGACGAGGTGATGGAAGGCATTGCCGAGCGCGGCGTGCTGGCCGATTGCGACGGCGTGATCTCCGGCTATATGGGCTCAGCCGATATCGGCCATGCGATCCTCTCCGCGGTCGAAAAGGTGCGGGCGGCCAACCCCAAGGCGCTCTATTGCTGCGACCCGGTGATCGGCGATGTCGGCCGTGGCGTCTTCGTGCGGCCGGGAATCCCCGAATTCATGCGCGAGCAGGCTGTGCCGGCCGCCGATATCGTCACGCCCAACCAGTTCGAGCTCGAGCTGCTGACCGATATCGAGATCAAGACCCTCGCCGACGCGCACCGCGCCGTGGAAGCGTTGCGCGATGCCGGCCCCAAGGTGGTGATGGTGACCTCGCTGGTGACCGAGGAGACGCCGGGCGATTCCATCGACCTGATGGCGGCGGACGCCACCGGCAGCTGGCGGGTGCGGACGCCGAAACTCGACGTCAGCGTCAACGGTGCGGGCGATGCCATCGCGGCGCTGTTCTTCACGCATTACCTGCGCGAGGAATCAGCCGCTTCGGCGCTCTGGAAGGCTTCGTCCTCGATCTACGGTCTGCTGAAGCGCACCAAGGAGGCGGGCTCGCGCGAGATCCTGACCGTGGCGGCGCAGGACGAGTTCGTCACGCCCTCGCAGGTCTTCGAACCGGAAGCGATTTGACGCTCGTGGCCGGTCCTTTCACCAGCCCTCATCCTGAGGAGCCGCGAAGCGGCGTCTCGAAGGATGGTCCAGATGTTTCCGGAGCCTCCTGGAGCATCCTTCGAGACGCGCCTTGCGGCGCTCCTCAGGATGAGGGCTTCGGGGAGGATGGCTGGCGGTGGGGAGGGGCGTCGCGATGAAGCTGCGCGTCGGCACCTTCAACGTCGAGAACCTGCTGACCCGCCACCGCTTCGAGCCGGGCGGGCGCACCGAGACGGCGGCTGCGATGTCGCTGTTCCATTTCCCGCGCGCCGACGAGCGCGACGCGGTGGAGCGCTCGCTCGCGGTGGCGCTGGAAGACGACAAGCGCCAGATGACTGCGCTCGCCATCGCCGAGGCGCAGGCCGATCTGTGGATGTTGCAGGAAGTCGATTCGCTGGCGAGCCTGCAGGCCTTCTTCGCCAATTACGTCCACCGCATCGCCGACCACCGCTACGGCCATTTCACGCTGATCGACGGCAACGACCGGCGCAACATCGATATCGGCTTCGCGGCGCGGCGCGATCTCTTGGGGCAGGTCACGGTTCGCTCGCACAAGGAGCTGACCTTTGCAGAGGCCGGCGTGCATGACCGCGAGCTCGCCATGCTCGGCATCGGCCCGCATGGCAAGGTCTTCGCGCGCGATTGCCTGGAGGTCGAACTGACCCTCGACGGACGGCGGCTCAGCCTGTTCGGCTGCCACTTCAAGTCGATGAACAATGGCCGCGAGGATGGGCGGGAGATGACGCTGCCCGTGCGCCGGGCCGAGGCGCGGGCGGTCAAATGGCTGGTTCAGCAAAGCTTCGGGGGTGGCTGGCGCGAGGCGAACTGGATCGTGCTCGGCGATCTCAACGGCTATCACCATGGCCTCGGCCCGCGCGCCGAAGTGGTCGACGAGGGCGACAGCGGCATCGAGCCACTGCTCGACGATTTTGCCGTCGAGCCGATGGATGTGCTGCCGGCGCATGAGCGCTGGACGCATTTCCGGCGCTACTGGTCGGAAAGCCAGGAGAGGCTGATCGACAGCCATATGCCGCTCGACCACATCCTGCTCTCGCCTTCGCTGGCGGCGGCCAATCCGACACCGCCGATGCAGATGATCCGGCGCGGCCTGCCGTACCGCGTGCCGCTCGACCCGCGCGAGCCGGACCGCTCGATGGCGCGGCTGGCGACCTGCGCCGATCGCTATCCACGCGTCGGCTGGGACCGGCCGAAGGCGTCTGACCATTGCCCGCTCACGATCGATCTCGAAATCCCGGCAGGATGACCCGATGAAACGCCGCTTCGTCACGCTCGACGTTTTCACCACGCGCCGCCACGCCGGCAATCCGCTGGCGGTGGTGCTCCAGTCGGAGGGGCTCGACACCGAGGCGATGCAGGCCATCGCCAGGGAGTTCAACCTGTCCGAGACGGTCTTCGTCTCGCCTCCCGAAAAGCCCGGGCATCGCGCTTCCGTCCGCATCTTCACGCCGGGCGGCGAATTGCCATTCGCGGGCCATCCGACGGTCGGCACGGCTGTCTGGCTCGCGCTCACCGACGATGCCGAAGGGCGGCCCGCCGAACTGCTGGTGCTGGAGGAGAAGGTCGGTCCGGTCTCTTGCGCCGTGGAGGTCAAAGGCAGCCATGCCGGGCACGCCGTCTTCACCTTGCCGCGCCTGCCGGAACGGGTGGGCGAGGCGGCTGCGGCGGAGGTGCTGGCCGCGGCGCTCGGCCTCGATGCCAGCGAGATCGGCTTCGAGAACCATGCTCCGGCGATCTATTCGGCAGGCGTGCCCTTCCACTTCGTTCCGGTGGCGACACGCGAGGTCATCGGCCGCGCACGTCCTGATCTTGCGCGCTGGCAGGCGGCGTTCGGGGCCGGCGGGGCTTATCTCTACGGCCGCGAGACGGCGGAGACCGGGCACGACTTCCATGTCCGCATGTTCTGGCCGGGAACGGGCATCGGCGAGGACCCTGCCACGGGTGGCGCCGCCGCCGCCTTTGCCGGCGCGATCATGGCCTATGACAAGCCGGCCGATGGCGACCATCGCCTCGTCATCGAGCAGGGCTACGAGATGGGGCGGCCATCGCAGATCACGCTGGAACTGAGCGTGCGGGACGGCGCGCTGGTTTCGGCCCGCATCGGCGGCTCGGCCATCGTCGTCAGCGAGGGCGTGCTTCTGTGACTGACGGCGTCGAGAACGGCACGATCGTCCGGCTGACCGGCGTCGATGCCCGCGTCGAGCCCTATGACTGGGCCTATGCACGCGAGAACGCCGAGGCGATCGAAGCGCATTGGGCGAAGATCAGCGCCGGAAAGCCGGCGATGTTCAACGGGCGCATCATGCTGCAGCATCGTGCCGCGATCCGCGACGGCGTGTTCGAGGCCGGTTATTTCGAGACCGATTATGCCGCCTTCATGAGCTGGCGCGATGCGGGCCATCCCGGCGCCGTCATCCGCAACGGCTTCGCCATGGCGGCGCTGAGGGCCAAGGACGGCGCCTTCCTCTGCGGCAAGATGGGCGATCACACCGCCAATGCCGGCAAGGTCTATTTCGCCGCCGGCACGCCCGACCGCGAGGATGTCCGCCCCGACCGTACGCTCGACCTTGCCGGCAGCGTCACGCGGGAACTCGGCGAGGAGACGGGCTTAAGCGTCGAGGAGCTCAGCGTCGGCGGCGGTTGGACCGCGGTGATCGAGCATGGGCGCATCGCCTTCATGCGCGAGGTCGCGATCGATCTGCCGGCGAGCGAGGCGCGGGCGCTGATGATCGAGCGGATGAAGGACCTCGAGGAGGAGGAACTCGCCGACATCGTGATCGTCCGCAGCCTGCCCGAGACTGAAAAGCTCGACATGCCGCCCTTCATGCGCCGCTATCTCGCGCATATCTTCGATGGCGAGTGATCCACCCGGCTTTTCGAAAGCGATATGATGAACTCTGCCGAGACCGCCTATCCCGAAGCCCTGCCTCTGCCGGCTGAGAACCCCTTCGCCACGCGCTGGGAGACGCCGTTCCGGTTGCCGCCCTTCGGCGCGATCAGGCCCGAGCATATACGCCCGGCCTTCGACGCGGCGCTCGCCAAGCACAAGGGCGAGATCGCGGCGATCGTTGCGGACAAGGCCGCGCCCGATTTCGCCAACAGCATCGAGGCACTGGAGCGGGCAGGGCGGGCACTCAGCCGCGTCGGCGGCGTGTTCTACAACCTGACCGGTGCCGACACGAACGAGGCGCTGCAGGCGATCGAGCGCGAGATGTCGCCGATCACCTCGCGGCACTGGTCGGCGATCATGATGGATGAAGGGCTGTTTGCTCGCGTCGATGCGGTCTTCGCCGGACAGGACAAGCTTGGACTCGATGCCGAGCAGGCGCGGCTGCTGGAACGGACCTACAAGGGCTTCATCCGCTCGGGCGCGAAGCTCGGCGCGGACGACAAGAAGCGTCTCGCCACCATCAACGAGCGGCTGGCGGGGCTCGGCACGCAGTTCAGCCAGAACGTGCTGAAGGACGAATCCTCCTATGCGCTCTTCATCGAAGACGAGGCGGGCTTGGCCGGGCTGCCGGAGTTCGTCAAGGCTGCGATGGCGCGCGCGGCGGCCGACCGCGGCAAGCCCGGCCAGCATGCGGTGACGCTGTCGCGCTCGATCATCGAGCCGTTCCTGACCTTCTCGACCCGCCGCGACCTGCGCGAGGAAGCCTTCATCGCCTGGAGCAAGCGCGGGGAAAACGGCGGCGAGAGCGACAACCGCGCCATCGTCGCCGAGATGGTGAAGCTGCGCGCCGAGAAGGCCAAGCTTCTGGGCTATGCGACCTTCGCGCATTTCAAGCTCGACGACGCCATGGCGAAGACGCCGGAGCATGTGCGCGGGTTGCTGGAATTGGTGTGGAAGCCGGCCAAGGCGCGGGCGGCGCGCGAGGCTGCCGATCTTGCGGCGCTCGCTCAGGACGAGGGCGAGAACGGGCCGATCCGCCCCTGGGACTGGCGCCACTATGCCGAGAAGCTCAGGCAGAAGACCTATGCGCTCGATGAAGCCGTGCTGAAGCCCTATCTGCAGCTCGATCGTGTCCGGCAGGCGGCGTTCGATGTCGCCGGCAAGCTCTTCGGGCTCACCTTTGCGGAACGGCCGGAACTTGCCGGTTATCACCCGGATGTGCGCATCTTCGAGGTGACGGAAGCGGCGAGCGGCCGGCATATCGGGCTGTTCATCGGCGACTATTTCGCCCGCTCCTCGAAGCGCTCGGGCGCCTGGATGAGCGCCTTCCGCGGCCAGCGCAAACTCGACGGCGAGACCCGGCCAATCATCGTCAATGTCTGCAATTTCGCCAAGCCGGCCGAGAGCAAGCCCGCGCTGCTCTCGATCGACGACGCGCGCACGCTCTTCCACGAGTTCGGCCACGCGCTGCACGGCCTGCTCTCGGATGTGACCTATGGCTCGCTCGCCGGCACGGCGGTGGCGCGCGATTTCGTCGAATTGCCGTCGCAGCTCTACGAGCACTGGTTCCTGACGCGCGAGGTGATGCGGCAATATTGCCTGCATGCCGAGACGGGCGAGCCGATCCCGGAGGCGCTGATCGAGAAGATCGAGAAGGCGCAGACGTTCAATCAGGGGTTCTCGACCGTGGAGTACACCTCCTCGGCGCTGGTCGATCTCGCCTTCCATTCGCTGGAGGCGCCGGCCGAGGTCGATCCGCTTGCCTTCGAGGCGGCGGAGCTGAAGCGCATCGGCATGCCCGACGAGATCACCATGCGCCACCGCACGCCGCACTTCACCCATGTCTTCTCGGGCGACGGCTATTCGGCCGGCTATTACAGCTATCTCTGGTCCGAGGTGATGGACGCCGACGCCTTCAACGCCTTTACCGAGACCGGCGACGTGTTCTCAGCCGAGGTGGCGGAGAAGCTGAAGCGCTACATCTATTCGGCCGGCGACACCCGCGATGCGGCAGAGGCTTACACGCTCTTCCGCGGCCGGCTGCCGACACCGGATGCGCTGCTCGAGAAGCGGGGGTTGGCGGCGTAGCCGTAAATCCTTCTCCCTTAGGGGAGAAGGTGTCTGCGAAGCAGACGGATGAGGGCAGCCCTGGCCGCGCCTCACCCGGTCTTCCCTCATCCGACCCGGCTGCGCCGGGCCACCTTCTCCCCCGAGGGGAGAAGGGTTCAGCCCGGATAGCCGAACCGCGTCTTCGTCGCCCGGATCTGGCTGATAGCGCCCGCGTCGTTGCCGGCCGAGCAGGTCGAGCGGGCGCGGGAGATCTCGCCGCTGACGCGGTCATGCACGCTTTTGGTCGTGTGGCCGGTGGCGAGATCGTTGTCCATCACGGCCTGGAAGCGCTCGACCTCGCCGGAGCAGCCGGTGCCCGAGGGCATGCGGAAGGTGCTTGGCGTCACGCCGGGCGCGGCCTGCTCAGGCCGCGGGGCAGGGGGCGTGCTGACCGTCGAGGTCTGGCAGGCAGACAGCAGCAGCGCCGCGAAGGCCGTGGCGAGGATCGGTGTGGCGCGCATCGGGGAGGCTCCGTCTCTTCGAGCCGGAACCATGACCGATTCCGTCCCGCCGGCAAAGGCGTCCCGCATGGGCCGGGGCTTAGCCCCGATCCGGCATGAAGAGGGCGACGACGGTGAAGAAGCCGGCCGCCGCGGCCCCCAGCCAGATCGCGTCGAGGCCGATCCGGCTATGCGCGGCGGCTCCAACGACAGCACCGCTGAGCAAGCCGAGCCAGAGCGCGAAATGGCGCAGGAAGGCGAGCTTCGGCCCGCCGAGCAGGGCGCCGGCGAGGCGCTGGCCCATCTTCACCAGCGTGCCGGTCATGTAGGTCAGGCCGATCGTGACCTCGCCGTCGCGCTGGAAGACCGAATTCTCCGCTCCCATCGCCAGGGCGAGAACGCCGGCTGCGGCTGTGCCGAATCCGATGGTGTCGAGACCGGCCGCGAGGATCAGCACGAGCGTGACGAAGGCGAGCACCGCCGCCTTGCGCTGCCTCTTGCCGAAATGGCCGACCAGCGAGCCGCAGACGACGCCGAGGACGAAGAGGCCGAGGATCGTCGCGGCCAGGACGATGCCACCCGCATGCCGCCCGGCCAGCTCGATGCCGAGGCGCGTGGTGTTGCCGGTCATGAACGAGACGAAGAAGCCGCCGAGGCTGAGGAAGCCGAGAGCATCGACAAAGCCGGCTAGCCCGGAGAGGCAGAAGGCGAGCCCCATGTCGGGGCGGTCGTAACGCATCATCGGCGCGTGACTCCGAGTGTTTTCAGCCTGGCCGTCGCGGAGCGCGATTGCCGGCCGAATCGCGCGCTGCGATGATAATCGACAGATGGCGGCCGTCGTTATTTCGCGACGCATGAGACATATGCTTGCGCTTCGCCCGCGCTTTCGGTTACATCCTGTCCCGTCGATTTGAGGAACGCCCGTGGTTTCGACCGCCCGCCATGACCTGATGAAGGACTGCGCCGCTGCGCAGCTCGTCGGCATGCGCGCTTGCGCTCCCCTCGCTCGTGCTCCGTTCTCGCTTCTTGGCCTTCTTCTCCTTAGCTGCCCCTGAGGGCCGGCCGGGCATGCTGCCTGGGCGCTCAGGGGAGTGACGAGAACCGCCGACAGCAAACCCAGCGCCCGCCTTTTCCGATCTCGCGGCGCACCGACACCGGAAGCAGACCATGACCAATCCGACCCAGACGGGCTCCGCCAAAGACCGCGTATTGATCTTCGACACCACCTTGCGCGATGGCGAGCAGTGCCCCGGCGCCACCATGACCTTCGAGGAGAAGCTGGAGGTTGCCGAAGCCCTCGACATCATGGGCGTCGACATCATCGAAGCCGGTTTCCCGATCGCCTCGGAGGGCGATTTCGAGGCCGTGTCCGAGATCGCCCGCCGCACCAAGCGCGCGACGATCGCCGGCCTCGCCCGCGCCGTCAGCATCGATATCGCGCGGGCGGGCGAAGCCGTGCGCCATGCCGTGAAGCCGCGCATCCACACCTTCGTCTCGACCTCGCCGATCCATCTGGAGCACCAGATGCGCAAGAGCCAGGAGCAGGTGCTGGAGATCATCAGCGCCACCGTGACGCAGGCGCGCAACCTGGTCGAGGATGTCGAGTGGTCGGCGATGGACGCCACGCGCACGCCGATCGACTATCTCTGCCGCGCGGTCGAAGCCGCGATCAAGGCGGGTGCGACCACGATCAACCTGCCCGACACGGTCGGCTACGCCACGCCGGACGAATATCGCTTCATGTTCAAGTCGATCCGCGAGCGCGTGCCCAACGCCGCCAAGGCGATCTTCTCGGTGCACTGCCACAACGATCTGGGCCTGGCCGTCGCCAATTCGCTGGCCGGCATCGAGGGCGGCGCACGGCAGGTCGAATGCACGATCAACGGCATCGGCGAGCGGGCGGGCAACGCCTCGCTGGAAGAAGTCGTGATGGCGCTGAAGGTGCGCGGCGACGTCCTGCCCTATGAGACCGGCATCGATGCATCGCATCTGATGCGCGTGTCCAAGGCGGTATCCACCGCCTGCTCCTTCCCGGTGCAGTACAACAAGGCGATCGTCGGCCGGAACGCCTTCGCGCATGAGAGCGGCATCCATCAGGACGGCATGCTGAAGAACCAGTCCACCTACGAGATCATGACGCCGGAATCGGTCGGCGTGACCAAGACCTCGCTGGTGATGGGCAAGCATTCCGGCCGCGCCGCCTTCCGCTCCAAGCTGAAGGAGATGGGCTACGATCTGGGCGACAACCAGCTCGAGGACGCCTTCACCCGCTTCAAGGCGCTGGCCGACCGCAAGAAGCATGTCTACGACGAGGATATCGAGGCGCTGGTCGACGAGAACATCGCCACCGCCCATGACCGCATCAAGCTGGAATCGCTGACCGTGATCGCCGGCACGCGCGGCCCGCAGCGCGCGACGATGAAGCTCAATGTCGACGGCCGCTTCGTCACCGAGGAGGCCGAGGGCAACGGGCCGATCGATGCCGTCTTCAACGCGATCAAGGCGATCGTGCCGCATGAGGTGGCGCTGGAGCTCTACGACGTCCATGCCGTGACCGAGGGCACCGACGCCCAGGCCGAGGTGACGGTGCGGCTCGCGCGCGACGGCTCCTCCGTCACCGGGCGTGGTGCCGATCCCGATACGCTGGTGGCCTCGGCCAAGGCGTATCTGGCCGCGCTCAACAAGCTGATCGCGCGGGGCGGGCGCCTGCACGCGCAGGCGGCGGAGTAAGAGCCACCCGCCGTCATTCTCGGGCGGCGCATCGCGCCGACCCGAGAATCTCTGGACGCGAAGGCACCGGAGCCTCATTCGGCACGCGATGCTCGGGTCAAGCCCGAGCATGACGCTTTCGTCCCCTGATTCCGGTGGATGACGCCGCCGCTATCTGGCGCTGGCCGGCATCTTGCCCTCATCTGCTCTTCCGGTGCGGTCGCTCCCCCGGCGGCCCTGGGGAGCGATATGATGGGCTATTTTCCGAACTGGACCCTGAAGACTTCCGGCGCGGTGATGCCGGACGAGCGGCTGCCGACCGGGCAGACGGTCATCGCGGGGATGCAGCACGTCGTCGCGATGTTCGGCTCGACGGTGCTCGCGCCGGTGCTGATGGGCTTCGATCCGAACGTCGCGATCTTCTTCTCGGGCATCGCGACACTGCTGTTCTTCGTCATCACGCGCGGGCAGCTGCCGAGCTATCTCGGCTCCTCCTTCGCCTTCATCGGCGTCGTCATCGCGGCGACCGGCTATGCCGGCTCCGGACCCAATCCGAATATCGGCGTGGCGCTCGGCGGCATCATCGCCTGCGGCGCGGTCTATGCGGTGATCGGGCTGATCGTGCAGGGCGTCGGCACGGCCTGGATCGAGAAGCTGCTGCCGCCGGTGGTCACCGGTGCGGTCGTGGCCGCGATCGGCCTCAACCTGACCTCGGTCGCGATCAGCATGATCTCGGCCAGCCCGTACACAAAGTGGATCGCGCTGTTCACGGTGGTCTCGGTGGCGCTGGTCGCTGTCTATGGGCGCGGGCTGCCGCAGCGCCTGCCCATCCTCATCGGTGGGCTCGCGGCCTATATCCTTTATGCGATCTCGGCGGCCAGCTTCGGTGCGCCGCCGATCGACTTCGGCAAGGTCGGCGCCGCTGCCTGGTTCGGCCTGCCGCAATTCGTGGCGCCGGTCTTCGAGATGAAGGCGATCACCCTGATCGTGCCGGTCGCAATCATCCTGGTCGCGGAGAATCTCGGCCACATCAAGGGCATCTCGGTGATGACCGGGCGCAGCTTCGACCACCTGATCGGCCGCGGCTTCTTTGCCGACGGTCTCGGCACCATGATCGCCGGCTCGGGCGGCGGCACGGGCGTCACGACCTATGCCGAGAACATGGGCGTGATGGCGGTGACGCGGGTTTATTCGACACTGGTCTTCGTCGCGGCCGGCATCATCGCCCTGCTGCTCGGTTTCTCGCCGAAGTTCGGCGCGGTGATCGGCACGATCCCCGTCGCGGTGCTCGGTGGCCTTGCGGTCGTGGTGTTCGGCCTGATCGCCGCGACGGCCGGCCGGATCTGGGTCGAGAACAGGGTCGACTTCTCCGAGCCGAAGAACCTCATCACGGTCGCGACCGCGCTGATCCTCGGCGCGGGCGATCTCAAGCTGCCGATCTTCGGCTATGAGCTCGGCGGCATCGGCACCGCGACCTTCGGCGCGATCGTGCTCTATCACCTGCTGAACCGCCGCGCGGCCTGACCATCCACAGGCTCGCCCGTGTTTTCGGGCGAGCCTTGAAAAAACTGTCATGGACGGGTGGACAGGGGGCAGGGCCTTTGCTACACGCCCCCTGCCTGACGCGGTCCACGCCGCCGAACGGCGGCGCTTCGTGGCGTATGGGTGATTAGCTCAGTTGGTAGAGCAGCTGACTCTTAATCAGCGGGTCGTAGGTTCGAGCCCTACATCACCCACCACGGTTTTCCTGAAAATCTCCGGATCGTACTTTCGCTGAGGCGAGCGGCTGGCGCCTGGGGCGCAGCAGCCCGGTCGTGGCCTGTTGCCGTTACCGGCCGACGCAGCATCTTCGCCGGCTTCGCGGCTGTGCTATCGTTGGCCCCCAATTAAAGGCGGGAGCGAGCAGCAGCGTGGCGGAACTCGAACTGCTTCTTCGGCTGCTTGCCGGGCTCGCGGCGGGCGTGGCGGTCGGCTGGCAGCGGACTGTCCAGCGCAAGAGCGCCGGCATCCGGACCTTCGGCCTGGTCGGGCTAGGGACTGCGGTGGCTGCAAGCCTGTTCAGCGAGGCGCTGCATCCCGACGCGGCGAGCCGCGTGGTGCAGGGCGTGCTGACCGGCGTCGGCTTTCTCGGCGCCGGGCTGATTATCCGCCGCAACGACGACATGATGCCTCACGGCCTGACCACGGCGGCGGCGGTCTGGGTCACGGCTGCGCTGGGATGTGCCGCCGGGCTGGGGCACTGGCTCGTCACGCTTGCCGCCACGGTGCTGGCCCTCGTCCTGCTCGCACTCGATCACTCGCTGGAGAGCTGGATCCAGGCGCGGCATCCGCTGCCGAAAGACGAAAAACGAGGTGCGGACCAACGGGAGTAGCCCTGCCAGCTTCGATCGGGCGGAGCCTTTCGGCGACTGCGGCGTTGCTGTCCTGAAAGGGCAGTTTCCGCATGATGCAGTTCAATCGCAGCCTAGAAGCCGGCCCCGGCAATACGCCGGCCGTGCCGAACCCACCGCCAGAGGTCCCGCCGCTGACGCCCGGCGACGTGCCGCCGGCCCCGCCGGTCGAATCGCCGCCCGACGAGGAGCCGCAGGGCATCCCGACCGAGCCGCCACCGGAATTGCCGCCGAACGCACCGCCGGAGGCGCCCCCGGCGACGCCGATCGACCTGCCGCCGGGACGTGACCCGCGCCAGCCGCAGGAGTGAGCTTCAGACGGGCGGCGTGCTTCCCGCGCCGATGTCCCAGTAGAGCCCGGCCATTGCCGTCAGCGCTTCGCGCGCGATGGCGACGGGGAGGTGTTCGTCCGGCGCATGCTGCGAGCAGCCGGGATAGGAATGCGGCACCCAGATCGTGCGCAGCTTCAGGATCTCGGCGAAGATGTCGTTCGGCAGGGAGCCGCCAAGATTGGGCAGGAGCGCGGGCTTCTTGCCGGTGCTCTCGGCAATCGAAGCGATCGTGAAGGCCACCCACGGATTGTCCGGATCGAGCCGTGTCGCGCCGAAGCGCTCGGTGCCGGGCATGATGATCTCGACCATCGGGAAACCGTGGCGATCGAGGTGGCGGCGCAGCGCCGGCGCGACGTCGCGCGGCTCGATGCCCACGACGAAGCGCAGGGCGACGCGGGCCCAGGCGCTCGGCGGCACCGCGTTGACCGGCGTTTCCGGCACGCCCGACTTCATCGCCAGCACATCGAAGGAACACCAGCCGAAGACCTGCTCGGCCGGCGAGAGGCCGGCCTCGCCCCAGTTCGGATCGATGGTCGGGCCGTCCGGTCCGCCGTCGATCTCGCAATCGGCGACGGCGCGACGCACGGCCGGTGGCAGCTCCTTCGGAACCCATTCGTGGATGCGGATCTGGCCGGTCGGCGAGGTGATCGAGGCGATGGCGTGGGCGAGCTGGATGGCGGGATCGGACAGAATGCCGCCCCAGTTGCCGGAGTGATGGCCACCCTCGCGCGCGGTGATCTGGAGGTCGAAGGTGATGACGCCGCGGGCGCCGAGGAAGACGGTCGGCCGCTCGGCGTTGAGGCGCGGGCCGTCGGAGGCGATCAGCACGTCGGCCTTGAGCAGCTCCGCCTGCTCCTCGCAGAGTTCGCGCAGGCCGGGCGAACCCGATTCCTCGCCCATCTCGATCAGGTATTTGGCGTTGAAGCCGAGCTTGCCGCGCGTTTCCAGCACGGCGCGGAGCGCACTCAGATTGATCAGGTGCTGGCCCTTATTGTCGACGACGCCGCGGCCGTACCAGCGGCCGTCACGCTCGGTCAGCGCCCAGGGCGAGAGGCCTTCGCTCCATTGCGCGTCGAGGCCGCGGATCACGTCGCCATGGCCGTAGCCGAGGATGGTCGGCAGGGCTGCATCCTCGATACGCTCGGCGTAGAGGAAGGGGCCCTTGGCCTTGGCATGGGTCAGGACGCGGCAGGTGAAGCCGAGCGATTCCAGCAGCGGGCGCATCTCGGTGTCGAGATATTGCGAGAGCACCGGGGCGCGATCGGGATTCTGGCTTTCGGTCGGCATCGCGACAAGGCGGGCAAGATCGCTCTTGAGCCGGCCTGAATCGAAACAATCCTGTGCTTTCGCGATCGCCTGCGCACGGGTCATCTGTCTGGGTCTCCCGGATTCGAGGCCGGCACAGTGCCGGTGGACGCCGTGGCGCGCCAGTGCCAAGAGAGCGGAACGGGCATGGCGTGCCCGATGAACGGAATTCGCGCTGCCCGCCCATGAATTTTGTCCCGCATCCCCACCAGATCGTCGCGCGCGATGCGATCCTCGCGGCGCGGGCCAAGGGCGCGGCCGGCTTCCTGCTTGGCGACCTGACGGGACTCGGCAAGACCTTGTCGGCCTGGCTCGCGCTTTCGGCGATGCCGGAAGAGGAGGTGCTGGTGATCTGCCCGAAGGGCGCGATCCCGCAATGGCGGCGGACCATCGCGCTGTCGGGTTTGCCGGCGAAGCGGGTGACGCTGATGAATTTCGAGAAGACGAAGTCGCTGCTCGCGCCGCCCACCGACAGCAAGAAGCGCTCGACGCGGGCCAAGAACAACGAGATCGCCAAGCACGGCACACCGAAGCGGACCTGGCCGCTGGTGGTGATCGACGAGGCCCACCGCATCCGCAACCCCAACTCGCAGCAGGGGCTGGTCTGCCGGCAGATGGCGGAGGCTGCCGATTTCACGATCTATATGAGCGCGACGGCCGGCCAGTCCCCGCATGAATTGTCCTATCTCGCGCCGCTATTGGCCAAGGCGGCGGGCATGCCATCAGCCGATCTCGACGGCTTCCGCCTGCTGATGAAGCGGCTGAAGATCGGCCGGGCGAAGGGCCGCTGGAAAAACTGGAGCTGGGAGCCGAACGAGGCCGACCGGAAGGTGATGGCCGATCTGCTCTATCGCGGGGCGAATGCCATCGGGCTGCGGCGCCGGCCGGAGGAGATCGCGGGCTGGCCGGAGGTGCAGCGCGAGCTTGCTCCCGTTGCGCTCGATGCCGCCTCGCGCAAGCTCTACGACGCGACATGGCGCGAGTTCCGCAAGGAGCTCGGCCTCGCCGGCGGCTCGACGCGCAAGCCTCAGGGCTGGGCGGCCGATCTGCGCTTCCGCCAGAAGGCGAGCCTGCTGCGCATCCCCGGTACCGCGGATTTCTGCGAAGACCTGCTTGGCAATGACGAGCAGGTCGCGATCTCCGTCGCCTTCCTCGAAACCAGCGCGATGCTGGCCGAGACGCTGCGCGGGCGCGGCTGGCGCACGGCCGAGATCAACGGAGAACATTCGGGCACGCAGAACGAGGAGACGCGCATCGCTTTTCAGACGGGGCAGCTCGATGCGGTGATCTTTACCGTCACCGAATCGATTTCGCTGCATCGCGGCGAGATGCCGGGCGGGGAGCGGGAGCGGGCTCTGGTGGTTCACGACATGCGCCACAGCGCGATCCAGCTCCAGCAGATCGAGGGCCGCTGCCATCGCGACGGCCAGCACGCGACGATCTTCTATGCCTATGCCGAGGACACGGTGGAGGAAGCCATCGCCGCGACCGTGATCCAGCGCATGGCTGCGATGGAGGGGCTCGCCGGGGACGATACGCGGATGCTGGAGGCGATTGCGGGAATCGTCGAGGGCAGGGCGGCCGCCTGAGCCACCCGAGGGCCGCTCAGTTGCGTGCGCGCTCGCCGAGTTCCTTGGCGCCCTCGACCGACGCACTCGTCAGCCGGACGATGCTGTTCCAGGCGTCACGCGTGTAGGCGCCCTGATGCACGACGGCGTCGTATCCGACGACCAGTATGATGATGACCAGCAGCAGGCGGAACACCGGACACTCCATGGGGTTTCCGCCGAACAACGCCCGCCCGCGCGACGCGGTTCCCGCTGCCGACAAAGCTTGCCAGAGGCGGAAGCCGTCTGATAGAACAAATAGTGAACATAAGGAAACGCCATGGCTCAGCTCACCACGATGGAGAAGCTCGAGATTCTGAGCGACGCCGCCAAATACGACGCGTCCTGCGCGTCGAGCAGCACGACGCGGCGCGATTCCCGCGACGGTCGCGGGCCGGGCTCGACGACGGGTTCCGGCATCTGCCATTCCTATGCGCCGGATGGCCGCTGCATCTCGCTGCTCAAGATCCTCCTGACCAATTTCTGCAGTTTCGACTGCGTGTTCTGCATCAACCGCTCGTCGAGCAATGTGCGCCGCGCCCGGTTCTCGGTGGAGGAGGTGGTGAAGCTCACGCTGAGCTTCTATCGACGGAATTACATCGAGGGGCTTTTCCTCTCCTCGGGCATCATCCGCTCTCCCGACTATACGATGGCCGAGCTCGTCCGCGTCGCCGAGACGTTGCGCCTGCAGAATGATTTCCGCGGCTACATCCATCTCAAGCTGATCCCCGGCGCCAGCCAGGAGCTGATCGAGCGGGCCGGGCGGTTCGCAGACCGGGTCTCCGTGAATGTCGAACTGCCCAGCGAGGCAGGTTTGGCGCGTTTTGCGCCGGAGAAGAGCGCCGTCGCCATTCGAAGCGCGATGGGCGGGCTCAAGCTGAAGATCGAGGAGGCCGCAGAGGAACGGGAGGCGAGCGCGAAGGCGCCGGCCTTTGCGCCTGCCGGGCAGAGCACCCAGATGATCGTGGGGGCCGACGGCGCGAGCGACGGGACGATCCTGAGGCGCAGCGCGCTGCTCTATGGAAGCTTTGGGCTGAAGCGGGTCTACTACTCCGCCTTCAGCCCAATCCCGGACGCCTCGCGGCAACTGCCCCTCATCGCGCCGCCGTTGATGCGCGAGCATCGGCTCTACCAGGCCGATTGGCTGACGCGCTTCTACGGCTTCGAGGCCGAGGAGATCATCGCGCAAGGGGAGATGCTCGACCTCGACATCGATCCCAAGCTCGCATGGGCCCTCAAACACCGGGCGCGCTTTCCCGTCGACGTCAACCGGGCCGACCGCGAAACGCTGCTGCGCGTTCCGGGGCTCGGAACCCGCAGCGTCGACCGCATCCTGACCTCCCGGCGCTTTCGGCGTCTGAGGCTTGAGGATGTCGGGCGGCTGACGCGTTCGCTCGCCACCATCCGCCATTTCATCGCAGCCGAGGGATGGTCTCCGGGCCGGAGCCTCGACCGTGAAGGGCTGCGGGAGCGGTTGTCGCCGCGGCCGCAGCAGCTCTCACTGTTCGCATGATCGCGGCGCGGCTTTCAGGGCCCGCCGACTTCGCAGGCTGGCGTGCCGAGGCGCGCCGGCTGGCGCAGGCGGGCGCAGCGCCCGAGGACGTGGAATGGAATTGGGGCGAAGGCGGGGGCGGCCTGTTTGGAGCCGGGGATGCGCTGGCACCGGCGCAGGCGCAGCCTTGCGATCTCACGGTGCCCAGGCGCTTCCTTGATCTGGCCGAGACGGTGATCTGCCACCGGGACGGTGGCCGCTTCGCCTTGCTCTACCGCATGCTGCTGCGCCTGCAGCAGGAGCCGGCGCTGCTCGACGACAGCGTCGATGCCGATGTCGCCCGGGCGCAGGCGATGGCGCGCTCGGTGCGGCGCGACCTTCACAAGATGACGGCTTTCGTCCGCTTCCGGGCGGTGGCCGGGGCGTGCGAGGACGGCCCTTTCGTCGCCTGGTTCGAGCCCGAGCATTTCATCCTGGCGCCCGCCGCCACCTTCTTCACCGCGCGCTTCGCGGCGATGTGCTGGTCGATCCTGACCCCGCAAGGCTCGCTTCACTGGGATGGCGAGACGCTGCTGCACGGTCCACCGGCCCGGCGAGCCGAGGTTCCCGATGACGACCGGATGGAGGATTACTGGCGCACCTACTACGCCAGCATCTTCAATCCCGCGCGTTTGAAGGTCAGGGCGATGCGGGCCGAGATGCCGATGAAGTATTGGCGGAACCTACCCGAGGCCGAACTGATTGCTCCCTTGATCGCCAGTGCGAACCGGCGGGCGGAGGAGATGGTGATGCGCACTCCGACAGAACCTCCGGAGCGACATATCAGGCAGGAGCGGCGGTCGTCTCAAGCGGATCAGCCGGCGAACGAAGCCGCGATCGCGTCATGGCAGGATGCGGCGGCAGTCGCGCAAGGCTGCACCCGCTGCGAGCTTCATTGCCATGCGACGCAGGTCGTGTTCGGGGAGGGGCCGCTCGACGCGCCGGTGATCTTCGTCGGCGAGCAGCCGGGCGATCAGGAAGACCTTGCCGGCAGGCCCTTCGTCGGGCTGGCTGGGCGGCTCTTCGATCAAGCTCTGGCCGAAGCCGGGCTCGACCGGCGGCGCGCCTATGTCACCAATGCGGTGAAGCACTTCAAATTCCAGTTGCGCGGCAAGCGCCGCATCCACGAGAAGCCGAATGTCGGCGAGATCAAGGCCTGCAAGTTCTGGCTCGATCTGGAGCGCGGCTTCGTCAAGCACGGGCTTGTCGTCGCTCTCGGGGCGACGGCCCTGCGCTCGCTCACCGGCCATGCCGGCCCTCTCGCCCAGGCGCGCGAGCGGGAGCTGGTCCTGGACGACGGCACGCCGTTGGTCGCCACCGTGCACCCGTCCTTCCTGCTGCGCCTGCCGGATGAGGAGGCGAAGCGGCGCGAATATGCCCGCTTCGTCGCCGATCTCAAGCGCGTCGGTTCGCGCGTTTCGGCGCTTCGGCTGGAGCGGGCGGCCTGAACAGCCTCAATCGGCGGGCAGCAGCTCCTTCAGCCGGAGCAGGACGATCTTCTCGACCTGGGTCAGTGCCGTCGCAAATTCCTGCTCGGGCGTGTTCTTCAACCGCTCCTCGAAAGCGGCGAGAATCTGGGCCTTGGTCGCGCCTTTCACCGCCATGATGAAGGGAATGCCGAAACGGGCCTTGTACGCCTCGTTCAACGCCGTGAAGCGGACACGCTCGTCGCTGGTGAGGCGGTCGAGCCCGGCCGAGGCCTGTTCCTGCGTCGATTCCGGCGTGATCTCGCCGGCCGCCGCGAGCTTGCCGGCAAGATCGGGATGGGCGTTGAGCAGGGCCTTCTGGCGCTCCGGCGAATGCTTGCGCATGGCGGCGACCATCGCCGCATGCAGTCCCTCGGCAGTGTCCTGCGCCGTGCCGATCCCGGCATCATAGGCCGCCTCGGCGACCCAAGGAGAATGCTCCCAGACGCGGCCGAAGACCTCGACGAAGAGGGCCTTCGGCAGTTTCGAGGGCACATAGCCGCCGGCCGGAGGATGTGTCCTGACCCAGTGGCGGGCGATGTCGAGGCGCGTCGCAACCCAGGCCTTCTCGTGGCTCTTCACATAGTCGAGGAAGCGGGTGAGCGCCGCGGCGCGGCCCGGCCGGCCGACGAGGCGGCAGTGCAGGCCGACCGACATCATCTTCGGCGCGGTCTCGCCCTCGGCATAGAGCGTGTCGAAGGTGTCCTTCAGATAGGCAAAGAACTGGTCGCCACTGTTGAAGCCCTGCGGCGTGGCGAAGCGCATGTCGTTGGTGTCGAGCGTGTAGGGCACGGCGAGCTGCGGCCCCTTCGGTCCCGAAAGCCAGTAAGGCAGCTCGTCGGCATAGACATCGGCGGTGTAGAGGAAGCCGCCTTCCTCCATCGTCAGCGGTATCGTGTTCTGCGAGGTGCGGCCCTGATAGCAGCCGAGCGGGCGCTCGCCGGTGAGCTCGGTCTGGATGCGGATAGCTTCGAGGATGTCTGCGCGCTCGCGCTCCCTCGGCACATCGCGGTAGTCGATCCATTTCAGGCCGTGGGTCGCGATCTCCCAGCCGGCCTCCTGCATCGAGCCGACGATCTCGGGATAGCGGGCGAGCGCGCTGGCCACGGCGAAGACCGTAACGGGCAGGTTCCGCTCGGTGAACATCCGCCAGAGCCGCCAGTAACCGGCGCGGGAGCCGTATTCGTAGATCGACTCCATGTTCATGTGGCGCTGGCCGGGCCAAGCCGCTGCGCCGACGATTTCGGAGAGGAACGCTTCCGAAGCGGCGTCGCCATGCAGGATGTTGTTCTCGCCGCCTTCCTCGTAGTTGACGACGAACTGGACGGCGATGCGCGCCTCGCCCGGCCAGTGTGGATGGGGCGTGGTGCGGCCATAGCCCTTGAGGTCGCGCGGATAGGCGGTGGTGGTCATGTGCGGCTGCCCACAATTCGATTCAGACGATGATGCTAGATCACTCTATTTGATGCGGAAACTCTCCGTCATTCCGGGGCATCGCGCAGCGATGAGCCCGGAACCCAGAAACGATACCCTCTCAAGCAAAGCTGTTTCGGCCGACGCGCTTGCCGTGCAAACGCATTGTTTCTGGGTTCCGGGCTCGGGCCTTCGGCCCGCCCCGGAATGACGGCGGAGGGTTGGTAAACTCAACTCCCCCGGTAGGTCGTATAGCCATAGGGCGAGGCGAGGAGCGGGACGTGATAATGCCGAGTCACCTCCGAGATGCCGAAGCGCACGGTGACGACGTCGAGGAAGGCGGGCTCCGGCATCGTGACGCCGCGCTCGCGAAAATAGGGGCCGATCGCGAAGTCGATCTCGTAGATGCCCGGCCGGGTCGCTTCGGGCGTGAGCAGCGGCGCGTCTGTGCGGCCATCGGCATTGGTGAGCGTCTCGACGAGCGTCTCGCTGCCTTCCGGGCCGAGGCGGCGCAGCGAAATCGCGACCCCGGCAGCGGGCTGTCCGCCATGGGTGTCGAGGATATGCGTCGTCAGCCCTGCCATGTCCGTTCCCGTCGGTTCGCGTGTCGAGGCCAGCAACTTGCATGCCGGCTTGCCTCAACCGTAATTTGCCGGAAGGCCAATTCCAACGGCGCGTCGCGCCGGCCCGGCCGAATCGAGGATGGTGACCGCCGATGATGGAAGCCTATCTGATGGAATGGGGCGGCATGATGCTGCGCTGGCTCCATGTCATCACGGCGATCGCCTGGATCGGCGCCTCCTTCTTCTTCATCCATCTCGACGCCTCGCTGAAGCCGGCCGAGGACATTCCGCCCGGTACAGGCGGGCGGGCCTGGCAGGTGCATGGCGGCGGCTTCTACGAGATGCGGAAATACATGGTCGCGCCGGCCGTGATGCCGGCCGAGCTGACATGGCATAAATGGCAGAGCTACTGGACCTGGATCTCCGGCTTCTTCCTGCTGGTCTGGGTCTATTACGCGCAGTCGGAGCTCTATCTGATCGACCCGGCGGTGATGCAGCTTTCGCCCTTTGCGGCCGGCGCCATCGGCATCGCGGCGCTGGTCGTAGGCTGGCTGATCTACGACCTGATGTGCAAGTCGCCGCTCGGCAAGCACGACGTCCTGCTGGGGCTCGTCGGCTTCGGCTATGTGGTGGCGGCGAGCTGGGCCTTCGCCAGCGTCTTCTCCGGGCGGGGCGCGCTGATCCACACCGGCGCGCTGATGGCGACGATCATGACCGCCAACGTCTTCTTCAACATCATGCCGGGGCAGCGGAAGGTGATCGCGGCGCTGACCGCCGGCGAGAAGCCCGATCCGAAATACGGCAAGGCCGCCAAGCAGCGCTCGACGCACAACAACTACATCACCCTGCCGGTGCTGTTCCTGATGCTGTCGAACCACTATCCGGTGACCTATGCCAACTCGACTGCGATCCCGCTGCTGGTGGCGCTGGTGATCGTAGCGGGCGCGCTGATCCGGCATTTCTTCAACGTCCGCCACGCCAACCACGCCAAATCGCCCTGGTGGTGCTGGGCGGTGGCGATCCTGGCGCTGTGGCTCGCCTTCTGGGTGGCGATGTCGTCCTCGCCGGGCGGGCGCGATCAGCTCGGCCTCAAGCCGCGCGAGGCGGGCAAGCCGGTCCTGCTGGCGGGCATGACGCTGCCGCCGGTGGAGGTCTCCAACATCGTCGCCGGGCGTTGCGCGATGTGCCATGCGCCCGAGCCGTCCTGGCCCGGCATCCAGATCGCGCCGAAAGGCGTGCTGCTGCACGAGCCGGAGCAGATCGCCGCCCATGCCCGCGCCATCCGCATGCAGGCGGTGATGACGCACGCCATGCCGCCGAACAACCTCTCCGGCATGACACCGGCGGAGCGCAAGGTGCTGGCCGGCTGGCTCGCCGCCGGGCGCTAGCACAGGGAGTTCGCAAGGAACCGCGCGTCATCCCGGGCTTGACCCGGGATCCATCGCGGAACGCCGAGCCCTCCGATGGATCCCGGATTTGCGCCGCTTCGCAGCTTGTCCGGGATGACGCTGCGGCTCCATCACACATCGGCGCGCAGGCGCATCCCCTTTGGTCTTTCTTCAGCTTGTCCTCAGCCGTGCTCACGGATGCGTGATCGCGTTCAGATTCGGTTCAGGTGCGCCGCAGCATCGTCAGTCCACTGACAGGGCTGAAGACAGGATCCCAGAACGGGACCGTTCGTGCCGAGGACCGTGGGGGTCCAGTTGAGACGTTTGGATGCAAGGTGCGCCGGCTACCTGCTGGCGGCCGCGGGTTTCGTCGTGGCATGGGTGGTCCTGTGCTGGCCCTGGCTTTCGGGTTCGGTGACGATTCCGTTCGATGCGAAGGCGCATTTCCAGGCGCAGGTCCAGTTCCTGGCGAACGCGCTCCATTCCGGCCAATCGCCGTTCTGGAACCACAACGTCTTCGGTGGCTCGCCGCAGATCGCCGATCCGCAATCGCTGATCTTCTCGCCCGCGATCCTCCTGGCGCTGCTCTCGCCTTCACCGAGCTTCCGCGAGGTCGACGCCTATATATTGGCGCATCTCCTGGCCGGCGGACTGGCGCTCATCGTGTTCTTCCGCGATCGCAACTGGCATCCGGCGGGCGGGCTGATGGCGGCGCTGGTCTTCGCCTTCGGCGCCTCAGCCGCCTGGCGGGTGCAGCATGTCGGGCAGATCGCCAGCCTCGCCTTCTTCGCCATCGCCTTCTGGCTGACGGCGCGCATGCTGCAGCGGTCGTCGATACTTTCCGGCGTCTTCGCCGGGCTTGCCGCCGGGCTGATGGTGCTCGAGCCCGATCAGGTCGCGTTGCTCGGCGGCTATGTGCTTTTCGGCATGGTCGTGGCGCATTGGCTTTCGGGCGGCTGGCCCGCTTTCCGCACCAGCCTGCTGCCGATCGCCGCCGCCAGCGTCGCGGGGCTCGCCGTCATCGCCTTGCCGCTGATCTGGACCTGGCTCTTCGCCGAGGCGACGACCCGGCCCGAGATCGACCTGACCGAAGCCGGGCGCGGCTCGCTGCATCCGGTCTCGCTGCTGACCGCCTTCATCGGCGACCTGTTCGGCGCCAAGGACCCGAATGTCGAGTTCTGGGGCCCGTACAACAATCCGCAATGGGCCAAGGAGCTCTTCCTGTCGCAGAATATGGGGCAGGTCTATTTCGGCGCACTGCCGCTGCTGCTGCTGCTGGCGCCGGGGCTGACGCGTGGCTGGCTCTGGGACAAGGCGGTGCGGCCGCTGACGCTGATGTTCGCCTTCATGGTGCTGTTCGCGCTCGGGCGCTACACGCCGCTGTTCCAGTTCGCCTATGATTATCTGCCGGGCATCAAGGTGTTCCGCCGGCCGGCCGATGCGACCTTCCTGATCGGTGGGCTGGCGGCGGTGCTGTCGGGCTATGTGCTGCATCGCATCCTGACGGCCGAGGCGGGCACCTCGTTCCGGCGCGATCTCCTCATCGGTGCCGGGCTCGTTCTCGCAAGCTTGGCGGTTGCGCTTCTGGTGTCGCGCGGCGAGGGGCATCTCGGCGATGCCTGGAAGCCCGTGGCGCTGGCGATCGGCTGGTTCGCGGTCGCGGGCGGCGCCTTCTTCATGCTGCAGCGCTGGCGCGGCGCGCTCGGCACGGCCGCGGCCGCTATCCTCGTCACGGGCGTGGTGGCAGCCGACCTCGGCGTCAACAACGGCCCCAACGAATCCACGGCCCTGTCGCCGCAGCTCTACGACGTGCTGCAGCCGGGCACGAAGAACGAGACCATCGCGCTGCTGAAGCATCTGACGGCGCAAACGGCCGATTCACCGCGTCGCGACCGGGTCGAGCTGCTCGGCCTGGGCTTCGAATGGCCGAATGCCGGCATGGTCCACGGCTTCGACCACACGCTGGGCTACAACCCCCTGCGGCTGGAGGATTTCTCCGAAGCGGTGGGCACGCGCGACGGCATCGCCTCGCCGTCAGAGCGCAAGTTCACGCCGCTCTTCCCGTCCTATCATTGCCGGCTCGCGAACCTGCTGGGCCTCCGCTACATCGCCTCGCCGGTCCCGATCGACCAGGTGGACCATGCGCTGCGCGGCGGCGATCTCAACCTGATCGCCCGGACGAAGGAAGGCTATGTCTACGAGAACCCGCATGCGCTGCCGCGCGTGCAGTTCGTCGGCGGCTGGCAGTTCGCCGATTTCGAGAGCATGAAGCTCTCGGGCCGCTGGCCGGAGACCGATCCGCAGCAGGCCGTGCTGCTCGATGTCGAGCCGCCGGTCGTGACGGCGGAAGGGCCGGTCGCGGTGCAGGCCGATGTGAAGCTGACGCGGTATCGCAATGCCGAGGTCGAGATCGAGGTGACGACGCCTTCAGCCGGCTTCGTGGTGCTCAACGACATCTGGCACCCCTGGTGGAAGGCCGAGGTCGACGGCGTCGAGACGGAGATCCTGAAGGCGAACGTGTTGTTCCGCGCCGTGCAGGTTCCGGCCGGCACGCACAAGGTGCGCTTCAGCTTCCAGCCGCTGTCGGGCGCGCTTGCCGAGCTCAAGGCACGCATCGAGCCGCAGGAGCCGGAGGATAATCTGCCGCTGCCGCCGATGCATGGCGAGCCGCAGATCGTCACCGCGCCGGGCGAAGGGCCGATGCTGGCCGGCCCGTCTCAGAGCGTGCGCAATTCGCTCGGCCTCGCCCCGGTGCAGAATACGCCGGCGCGGAGCGGGACGGCTGCCGCTCACATCCCGAGCGACGTCACCGCGCAATAAAAAAAAGCCGCGGCCTTTGCCGCGGCTTCATCGATGCCTGCCCGAAACCGGCCGGTTCAGGCGACGCCGAGCTTCTTCTGCAGGCTCGACGAGGATGTCGTGTACTGGAAGGTCAGCCGCTTCTCCGGATAGACGTAGCGGTGGACCTTCTGGGAGCAGAGTGCGGCCTCGTGGAAGCCTGAGAGGATGAGCTTCAGCTTGCCCGGATAGCTGTTGATGTCGCCGACGGCGAAGATGCCGGGCACGTTCGTCTCGAACTTCTCGGTGTCGACCGGGATCAGGTTCTCGTGCAGGTTCAGGCCCCAGTCGGCGATCGGGCCGAGCTTCATCGTCAGCCCGAAGAAGGGCAACATCGTATCGCAGGCGATCTCGAAGGTTTCGTTGTCGGTGCCGCGGCAGATGGCGGCCTGCAGCTTGCCGTTCTCGCCCTTCAGGCCGGTGACCTGGCCGAGCTTCATGTCCATCTTGCCCTCGGCGACGAGGCTGCGCATCTGTTCGACCGAGTGCGGCGCGGCGCGAAAATCGTCGCGGCGGTGCATCAGCGTGACGCGCTTCGCGATGGGCTGGAGGTTCAGCGTCCAGTCGAGAGCGGAATCGCCGCCGCCGACGATCAGGATGTTGCGGCCACGGAAGGTTTCCATCTTGCGCACGGCGTAAAAGACGGAGCCGTTCTCATAGGTCTCGATGGCGGGGATCGGCGGCTTCTTCGGCAGGAATGACCCGCCGCCGGCGGCGATGATCACCGTCTTGGTGTCGAAGACCGTGCCGGCATCGGTGACGACGCGGAAGCGCGGCGCCGCGGCGGTGCCTGTCGGCTCCAGCGTTTCGATCATCTGGTTCAGATGGAAGGTCGGCCCGAACGGCTTGATCTGCTCGAGCAGGTTGTCGACCAGCGCCTGGCCCGTCACCATCGGGAAGCCCGGAATGTCGTAGATCGGCTTCTCCGGATAGAGCTCCGCGCACTGCCCGCCGACCTTGGGCAGGATGTCGACGAGATGCGCGCGGATGTCGAGCAGGCCGAGTTCGAATACGGTGAAGAGGCCGCACGGACCGGCGCCGATGATGACGACGTCGGTGGTGATGACCTCATTCTCGTTGGCGGCAGCCGCTTCGCTCATGATCTACCTTCGATCCGGTCCAAACTGTCCGATTTAACGAACCTGGTGACGGTGAGGAGATGAGCTCTCGATAGCCGGATGACAAGTGCAAAAACGCGGGTCAAGCCCCCGTATCGGCGCTGAGGCCGGCCGCTGCGATGCCCGTGCAGGCCGCCGCTTCGTCATTGTCGGAAGTGTCGCCGGAGATGCCGATGGCGCCGAGAACCGCGCCTTCGGGCGAGCGGATCAGCACGCCGCCGGGCACCGGCACCAGCGAGCCGCCGACGGCGTGCGTCGCCGCCTCGACGAAGTAGGGCCGGTCCAGCGCCATCTTGTGCAGCGCGCGCGAGCCGATGCCCAGCGCGATCACGCCATGGGCCTTGCCGAGCGCGATCTCGCCGCGCTTCAGGCTGGTTCCGTCCTGGGCTGCGAAGACCTTCTGGGCGCCGCGCGAGTCCAGGATCGCGATGGCGAGCGGCTTGAAGCCATTGGCTTCGCCGTGGGCGAGGGCTGCCTGGAGGATGGTCTGGGCCTGGGCGAGGGTCAGCATGGGGAACTCCCGTTTCGATACGGCGTTCTTGCCAGTCGCCGGGCGGGCAGGGAAGAGCCCTCTCGCCAGGCTGTCGCGCGCGACCGTCTCTCGAGAAACGTCGGCTGCTTGCGTGCGACGCCACGACAGGGCTTGATAGTCACCCGAGACAAGGAGGGCATACCATGGGTTTGTTCAGTTTCATCAAGGAAGCCGGCGCCAAGATCTTCGGATCGGGCGCGGCGAAGGCGGCCACCGCCGATGACCTGCAGAAGGAACTGGCGGGGCACGGCCTGCCATCCGACGTCAATATCCAGATCGACGGCGACAAGGTGAAGGTGTCCGGCAAGGCCGTTTCGACGGAAGAGGCGGAGAAGATCATCCTTGCGCTCGGCAACACCACCGGCGTCGCGCAGGTCGAATCCGACCTCGCCGTCAACAAGGAGGCGCCGGCCGCCGTGTTCTACACGGTGAAGAAGGGTGACACGCTCTGGAAGATCGCCGAGGAGCATTACGGCAAGGGCCAGGGCGCGAAATATACCGAGATCGTCAAGGCCAACACGCCGCCGGTGAAGAACCCCGACCTGATCCAGCCCGGCTGGGTCCTGCGCATCCCGCCGAAGGCTTGAGGATTTCGCATCGGCGCAGCCGCGGGCCGGTCCCGCGGCTGTTTTCATTTGTTCGGTTTCCCGGAGCGCCTCGCGCTGGCCATGGCCGTCGCGCCGCCTTATCTGGGCGGTACGACGAGTCTGCGCGAAAGAGCTGCCCATGATCGTGAACGACCTCGACATCGACGACATCAAGGCGGGCCTGAGCGACGGCTCGATCCTGCTCGTCGATGTCCGTGAGCCGTATGAATTCGCCGCCGGCCATATCCCCGGCTCGGTCTCGCGGCCGCTCTCGCAGTTCGACCCGGCGGATCTGCCGAATGAGCCGGGCAAGCGACTCGTGCTGTCCTGCGCCGCCGGAGTGCGCTCACGGCGGGCGCTGGAATTCGCGCAATCGGCCGGTCTAGACATCGACAGCCATTATGCCGGCGGCTTCAAGGACTGGCTGATGCATGGCGAGCCGGTCGTGCAGGATTGACGGCGCATGCCGCGCTCTCCCGAGATTTCGCCTACCAGGGATCGGACCATGTTGACCCGAGCGTTCTTCTTCGGCGCTGCCTGCGCCGCCGCCGCCCTTCTTGCCGCGCCGAATGCCACCCTGGCCCAGCCGGCCGCGACCGTCCCGGCCGGCAGCGCGAGCAAGGCGGGGGACGAGGATCTCCAGGCCGCGATCACCAAGTCGAACGCCTATACGGCGCTGATGAACCGCACGCTGCGCGCGATCCAGTCCTGGGAGCGCTATGCGAGCTGGGTCGACATGAAGAAGGGTCCGACCGGCAAGGAGCGCTACATCACCTACGGGCTCTACAGCCTTTATGACGTCGCGGGCGAGATCAAAAAGGCCGAGGAGGCGATGGCGCGCGAGCCGAAGCTGCCGGCAATCGACGCCACCGTCGGGAACTACATCAAGGCCTATCAGGAGCTGGCGCCGTCGATCACCCGGGCCGAGCGCTATTACGACCGCAAGGACTATCGCGACGACAACCTCGCGGAGGGGCAGAGGCTGCACGCGCTGATGGTGCCGGCCGCCAAGACCTTCCTGGAGGAGCGGGCCAAGCTCGATGCGCTGATGCGCGTCTACAAGAAGGGGCTGGACCAGCGCGAGCTTGCCTCGGTCGAGCAGCGGGAAGGGCGCTCGGCGCGCTGGCAGGTGCGCAACATCATGATCAATGCGCGCGCCGTGATGGATCTGATGCCGAGCAACGAGAGCCCGGTCGTCGACCTGAAGGTCTTCAATGCCGCCATCGCCGACTATGCCGGCGCGGTGCGCGAGATGGACGCGTTCAAGGACAAGAACCCGTCCGGCGTGCCCTTCATCGAGAGCCAGGCGAGCTCCTGGCTCGGCAAGCTGCGCGACTTCAGCGACAAGCTGGCCAAGAGCAAGGGCGATGTCCGGCGTGGCGCCGCGAGCGACGCGAACTGGATCGTCAACAACTATAACACCATGGTCTCGCTCTCGGAGACGGCAATCCGGACCGCGCGCTGAGAGTAATGCGCTGAACGCAGCCCCCGCGCCACGTGCCGGGGGCTGACGTAGCGCCGTTTCTGTTCCAGTCTTTCATCAGACCAAGGGTCTGTACGCACTATGGACGTTGCTCTGACGCTGGGCATTTTGGTCGGCGGCCAGGAGCGTGGACGCCGCAAACCGCCCGGTTTGCAAGGCCGCGCGACGCCGCAGCCGACCAAAAGGCCCGCGCCCCTTCGGGGTCGGGCGAAAACGGCCGATGGCTGCGTCGGTCCCTTGCCCGATGCCTGAGGCATCGGGCGGCGGGCGCCTCCTGGGCGTCGGCCGTTTTGGCCCGATCAGAACAGCGTCCATAGTGCGTACAGACCCTAACTGAGGATATGCCTCATGCGTCCCATGAAATTCGGTTTCGGCCAGCCTGTGCGGCGGGTCGAGGATCAGCGCCTGACGACCGGCACGGGCCGGTATACCGACGACATCGCCTCGGAAGGGGCCCTGCACGCCTTTGTGCTGCGCTCTCATTATGCCCATGCCCGCTTCACGATCGGCGACACCGGGACCGCCCGCCAATTGAAGGGCGTGAAGCTGATCCTGACCGGCAAGGACGTGGCCGATTATGGCGACCTGCCCTGCAAGGGGGTGATCAAGACGACCTCCGGCGAGATGGTGAAGCCGCTGCCGGTCCCGGTCCTGCCGACCGACACCGTGCGCCATGTCGGCGAGGCCGTGGCCTTCATCGTCGCCGAAACGCTGGCGCAGGCGCGCGACGCGGCCGAAGCGATCGAGATCGACTGGGACCCGCTGCCGGCCATCACCGGCATCGCCGAGGCCTTGGCCGAGGACGCGCCGCAGGTCTGGGCGGACCGGCCGGGCAATGTCGCCTTCGAAGCCGAGCAGGGCGACCGCGAGAAGACCGAGCAGGCCTTCGCCAAGGCGGCGCGCACGGTTTCATTGACCGTCGTCAACAACCGCCTCGCCTCCAACTACATGGAGACGCGGGCCTGCATCGCCGAATACGACAAGGCCGAGAAGCGCTGGACGCTGACGCTGGGCAGCCAGGGCAGCCATGGCATGCGCGACCTGATCGCGAATTATGTGCTGAAGGTCGATCCCAAGCGCATCCGCGTGGTGACGCCGGATGTCGGCGGCGGCTTCGGCACCAAGATCTTCCTCTATCGCGAATATCCGCTGGCGATGATCGCGGCCGAGAAGCTGAAGCGCCCGGTGCGCTGGGTCTCCGACCGCAACGAGCATTTCCTCGCAGATACCCATGGCCGCGCCAATCTCGCCACGGCGACGATGGCGCTCGACGCGAAGGGCAGGTTCATCGGCCTCAAGGTCGATCTCTCGGCCGAGATGGGCGCCTATCTCTCGCAGTATGGGCCTTTCATTCCCTGGGTCGGCACGACGATGACGCCGGGCTGCTACAGCATTCCGGCCGTGCACGTGCTGTTCCGCGGCGTGCTGACCAACACGACACCGGTCGACGCCTATCGCGGCGCGGGGCGCCCGGAGGCGGCCTATCTGATCGAACGGCTGGTCGATGCCATCGCGCGCGAGACCGGCAAGACGCCGGAAGCGGTGAGGATCCAGAACTTCGTCAAGCCTACAGAGATGCCGCACAAGACGCAGACCGGGCCGGTCTACGATTCCGGCGAGTTCGAGGGCCATATGCGCCGCGCCATGGACGTGGCCGACTGGAAGGGCTTCAAGGCGCGCCACAAGGCCTCGGCCAAGGCCGGCAGGATCCGCGGCATCGGCTTGGCCTGCTATATCGAGGCCTGCGGCGGCGGCGGGCCGGAAAGCTCGACCGTGATCCTCGAGAAGGACGGCACGGTCACCGTGCTGATCGGCACGCAGTCGAACGGGCAGGGGCATGAGACGGCCTACTCCCAGCTCGTCTCGCAGCATCTCGACATCCCGATGGACCGCATCCGCGTGATCCAGGGCGACACCGATCGCGTCGAGACAGGTTCGGGCACCGGCGGTTCGCGCTCCATCCCCGTCGGCGGTGCGGCGCTCAACAAGGCGACCGAAATCCTGACCGACAACCTCAAGCAGCTCGCCTCGGAGAAGCTGGAGGCGGCGGTCGGCGATCTCGAACTCGTCGATGGTGCGGTCAGGATCGTCGGCACCGACAAGGCGCTCGACCTCGCGGCCATCGCCGCGCTGCCGGGAGCATCTCCCGCCCTGCTCAAGGTGCACCAGAGTTGGCAGCCGCCGGAGGCGACCTATCCGAACGGCACGCATGTCTGCGAACTGGAGATCGATCCGGGCACCGGGGCGACCGAGATCCTCAACTATGTCGTGGTCGACGATTTCGGCGTGACGCTGAACCCGCTGATGCTGCAGGGACAGGTGCATGGCGGCGCGGCGCAGGGCATCGGCCAGGCGCTGATGGAGGAAATCCGCTTCGATCCGGACGGGCAGATGCTGACCGCGACCTTCATGGATTACGCCCTGCCGCGCGCGATCGACATCCCGAACTTCCATTTCGAGACGCGCAATGTCCGCTGCGTCACCAACGCCATCGGCGTGAAGGGCGCGGGCGAGGCGGGGGCGATCGGTGCCTGCCCGGCGGTGATGAACGCGATGGTCGATGCGCTCGATCGCGCAGCCGGCATCAAGGCCATGGACATGCCGGCGACGCCGCTCAAGGTCTTCAACGCGCTCAAGGAAGCGGGCTATCCGCTTTGATGCAAGGGCGGGTTTGCGCAGGTGCAAATCCGTTCACGCAAAAGCGACTGGCTTACGTCGCGATCATCGTTTGATCTGGACGAGTTCAAAACGGCGCCGTCCGGCACCGGCTTGCCTCAAAGGGGATAGGGATGATCCGCACTGCTTTCGTGCTCGCCGGCCTTGCGCTCGGCCTCTCCGCCGTGACGGCGCAGTCGAACCCGATCGCGGAGCGCCAGCAGGCGATGAAGGCGATCGGGGCTGCGACGCGCGAAGGCGCGGCCATCGCGAAGGGAGACGTTCCCTTCGATGCGGCCAAGGCGCAGGCCGTCTTCAAGACATATGCCGATGCGGCGAAGAAGGTGCCGGGGCTGTTCCCCGACAATTCCAAGACCGGCGAGACCACGGCTTCGCCGAAGATCTGGGAGGATCAGGCCGGGTTCAAGGCCGCTTTCGCCAAGTTCGAGGCTGACGCCGCGGCGGGCGCCGCCGTCACCAGCCTCGACGGTTTCCGCCCGGCCTTCGGTGCGGCGACGAAGAATTGCGGCACCTGCCACGAGGCCTATCGCGTCAAGAAATAGGCCGACCCGGCCACTTGTGACGTGCACCGAAGCGGGCGCCAGTGATGGCCGCCCGCTTTTTCGTGACCGAGGCAGCCTTGGCTGCTCCCTCGCCGTCATGCTCGGGCTTGACCCGAGCATGACGGAAACCAGCGCCTTCTCGTCATGAGATTCCCGGGTCTGCGCTTCGCTTCGCCCGAGAATGACGCCTTTTGCCGGGCGGCAGCGTGGTTCTATGGAAGATCGTCACGCTCAGTTTGGAATTGCTGCGTTTTGAGGGTTGCCGATGAGACGCCGGCCCGTCCAATCTGGCGGACGCGCCTTGTGGAGATGCCGATGCTGTTGCTGCGCCGCATGTTCGTGACCCTCGTCGTGTTCGTGGCGCTGGCCTTCGCCGGCTTCTACGTCCTTACCGATCCGCGCGTGGTCTCGCCCTCGCCGGAGGTCGGCGCGCTGCCGGCGGCGGATATCGAGAACGGCAAGCTGCTGTTCGCGGCGGGAGGTTGCGCCTCGTGCCATGGGACGCCGGGGCAGGACGACAAGCTCCGGCTCGGCGGTGGGCTCGCGCTCGCCTCGCCCTTCGGCACCTTCCATGCGCCGAACATCTCGCCGCATACACGCGACGGCATCGGCAATTGGGGTGTGCAGGACTTCGTCGATGCGATGGCGGCCGGCGTCTCGCCGAAGGGGCAGCATCTCTACCCAGCCTTCCCCTACACCTCCTACCGGCTGATGCCACCGCGGGCTCTGGCCGATCTCTTCGCCTATATCCGCACCCTGCCGCCGGTCGAGGGCCGGGCGGCGGCGCATGACCTGCCATTCCCATTCAACATCCGCCGTCTGGTCGGCGGCTGGAAGCTGCTGTTCTTCGAAGGGGCGTCCTTCCGTCCGGACCCGACGAAGAGCGAGGCGTGGAATCGCGGCGCCTATCTCGTCAACGGCCCCGGCCATTGCGCCGAATGCCACTCGGCTCGCAACGCGCTCGGCGCGATCATCCCGGCGACCCGCTTCGCTGGCGGCCCCGATCCTGAAGGTAAGGGCTGGGTGCCGAATATCACGCAGTCCGAAAACGGCCTCGCCAAATGGTCGAAGGAGGAGATCGCGGAGCTGCTGAAGACCGGCTTCACGCCGAGCTTCGACAATGTCGGCGGCACGATGGCGGCAGTGGTGCGCAACATCGCGCAACTCCCGGACGCCGACCGGATGGCAATGGCGGAATACCTGAAATCGCTGCCGGCGGTGGAAGGGCCGGCACGGCCGCAGGCGAAGTGAGGAGAGGCCGGCTCGACCAACCCACGGGCGCAGAGGCTGCTATCGGTGAAAAGAAGCATTCGCCCTATCATCAGCGGATGCGCTTCAAGGCCTTAATGCTCGACGTCGACGGCGTCGTAATCGTGCACCCTGATCCCCGCGGCTGGTCGGCGCATCTTGAACGCGACCTCGACCTGTCAAGCGAGCTGTTGCATGCGGCTTTCTTCCAGCCGCACTGGCAAGACATCATTCTGGGACGCGCCGATCTGCGAGCGCGCCTCGAACCGGTACTTGCCGAGATCGCGCCGCATCTCAGCGCGGAGACATTAACGCGATACTGGTTCGAAAACGATGCTCACCTCAATCATGGTCTGCTTGCGCAACTTGACCCGATCAGGTCGGCCGGAGTGAAGCTTCACCTCGCCACGGTGCAGGAGCATCAACGAGCCCGGCACATCTGGCACGGGCTGGAGCTGAAGCGCAGCTTCGACGATATGCACTACGCGGCAGAGCTTGGTTGCGCCAAACCCGATGAGCGCTTCTTTCGCGCGGTAGAAGCAAAAAGCGGCTTTTCTCCTTCGGATATATTCTTCATCGACGATAAGCAGGCCAACGTCGATGCAGCACATGCGAGGGGGTGGAGTGCGGCTTTGTGGAATGGGACGCGGTCGGTTACTGCCTTGATGGAACAGGCGGCTGATTGCGGTCCGTCTACTCCATCACCGCCGCCTTGAGATGCAGCCCATCAAGGCGTGGCCGGGTTCGTTGCCGACGCAGCGGACGACGTGGCGGCGGTCGCAGCGTTTCGCCGACCTTGGCGCGCTGGACGATGTTGCTGACCTCGACCTCGAATTCTCCTGCGGTGACCGAGAGCGCTTCGATCGAGCGCCGTCGCGAGAGTGGCAAAGCTAGCTTTGGCGAACGCCGCTGGTCGCAGTCGTATGCCACCTTTGCGCATGGCGCTCCCTATTTTGAGTGCCTCGCATCGACTTATCCTTTCTCCTGCCTCGGACTAGACTTACCCCGTCGGGCCAAAGCTTCGGGAGGGTGAATAGTGGCTGGAAAGGAAGATGTTCACCTTCTTTGCGCATCCAATACCCGGTATATCATGCCGCTCACCGTGATGTTGACGTCAGTAGTGTGCAACTACAAATCAGATCGGCCGTTGCATATCCATGTTCTGACCTCCGATATCGAGGCTGCCGCGCGGCTCGAGCTTGAGCGGGTGATCGGCGAGATGGCGCGCGAGAAGGTCGAGATCACCTTCCACTGGTCGCCAGTCGATCTCTCTTCTTTCGAGGCGTTTTTCTCACAAGGGGATCTGAAGTACATCTCGCCAGATGCCTATTCGCGACTGCTGGCCCCCCATGTCCTGCCAGCCGATTGCGAGCAGGTCATCTATCTCGACTGCGATCTCGTCGTCCTGGCGGATCTCGCTTCGCTCAGCGATGCAGCGAACCCCGAATTCGCGATTTCGGCTGTATCGAACGTTTGGTATCCTTACGTATCGTCGAAGCTGGATGCGCCACCGGCATTGAATACGTCGTCGACATCGGAATCCGATCCCGTTGTGTTCAACTATGCCGAGCTCGGCATCCCGCCATCAAACCGCTATTTTCAAAGCGGTGTACTCGTCATTAATCTGAAGCTCTGGCGAGAACGTAACGTGTCGGAGCGCGTGTTTCATTATCTCGCCGAGCACAAGGACCGCGTTCAGTTTCTCGATCAAGGCGCGCTCAACGCAGTCCTCTTCGATGACTGGTTCCGCCTTGACCAGCGCTGGAACCAGGTGTCCACCTCCCTGCTTCCGGAGCGATGGGTTGCGCCAGCCTACAGCCGTGCCGAATGGATCTCTTCCAGAAACAGCCCATTCATCGTGCACTATGACGGCAAGTACAAACCATGGAATGCTGACTACAAAAAACCGCGGTCATCATTTTTCGTCAGATACCTGAAGATGACGCCATACTGGCGCAGGGTTGATATTTCGCCTTTTGCGAAGCTTGAAAGCGTGATCGGCTATCGAGCCTTCTACGCGCTGTGGCGTCTCAAGAGGGCGGCAGTCGGCTTGCTGCAGACGGCTTTGCGGCCTGCCTGACAAATCTGTGTCCGGCGGGCGCGAGGCTCTCGTTGCATGGCCGGGGGCCTGCATCGGCCTTTCGCGCCGTGCTGGTCGAGGCCTGCTTCAACGTTGTCGCGGTCTATCTGGCGGGGGGCGTTCGCGTCGCCGGCTGATCGAGAGGAGGGGGCAGACCCCGCGCCCCGCGCCTCGCAGCGCTCCGCTGCCCTCGAATATAAACGCCCGCGCGATGCGCGGGCGGGAAGATGCGTGCGCGGGAGCCCCGGCCGCCGCCTACTCCATCACCGCCGCCTTGAGGATGCAGACCATCAGGGCGTGGCCAGGTTCGTTGCCGACGCAGCGGACGACGTGGCGACGATCGCAGCGGTAGCGCAGCGTCTCGCCGGCCTTGGCGCGCTGGACGATGTCGCCGACCTCGACCTCGAACTCGCCGGCAGTGACCGAGAGCGACTCGATCGAGCCGCGCTGATGCCCCTCGGAGTCGAGCTCCCCGCCGGGCTCGGACGAGACCTCGTACCATTGCAGCCACTCGACCGTCTTGATCCAGCCGACGATCGCGAGCCTGAGCTTGCCGTCCTCGGAAACGAGGATCGGCGTGTCGGCTCGTGTGGTCTTGTCGATGAAGGGCTCTTCCTCGCCGCTGGAGAGCACGCGCTCGATCGAGATGTCGAGTGCCTGCGAGAGCCGCCAGATCGTCGCCAGCGTCGGGTTGGTCTCGTTGCGCTCGATCTGGCTGATGATCGACTTGGCGACGCCCGACTGCTCGGCGAGATCGGAGAGCGAGAAATTATAGGCCTTGCGCAGGCGCTGGATCGTCTTGCCGAGCTGGCCCGAGATCACCTGAGCTCCGGACTCAAGCTCCCGCCCGCCGCGCTCTTTCGTCTCGATTCCCATGCATCCGGCCCCGTTTCGACTGATGTGTCGTTTGTAACGGCGGACGATCGTTTGAACAAGCGAACAATGCCCATGCGGGCGTCAGGTTATGCGGCTGGGGCCGACCTCGCGCTGCTCGCGCCGTGCGAGGCCGAGCTGGCGTTCGCGCAGGATCACATAGATGCCGGAGGTGATGACGATGAAGGCGCCGATCAGGATCGTCATCGGTGGCCATTCGCCGAACCAGAACCAGCCGATCGCCACGGCCCAGAGCATCGTCGAGTACTCGAACGGCGCGATCAGCGAGGCATCGCCGTAGCGATAGGCCTGCACGATCAGGATCTGGCCGAGCCCGCCGAGGATGCCAATGACGACCATCAGCAGGGCGTCCTGGAGATCGGGGATGTTCCAGCCGAGCAGGATGGTCGAGAAGCCGAGCAGGCTGGTCAGCAGCATGAAGTAGAAGACGATGGCGCCGGTGCGCTCGGTCTGGGTCAGGAGCCGGACCTCGACCGAGGCGAAGGCCGAGCAGAAGGCGCCGGCGAGGCCGAGCGCGGCGCCGATGGCCGAGCCCGTGCCCATCGGATGGGCGCCGGCGCCGAGATGTGGCGAGAGCATGATCAGCACGCCGACGAAACCGATCGCCACCGCGCTCCAGCGATAGATGCGGACCCGTTCCTTGAGGACGAGCGCGGCGAGCATGACGACGGCGAGCGGCGCGGCGTAACCGATCGCCACCGCTTCCGACAAGGGCAGGAACTGCAGCGCCGCGAAGCCGCAGAACATGCCGGTCGAGCCCA
Source organism: Allobosea sp. P4_C6 (assembly GCF_056402015.1). Lineage (NCBI taxonomy): Bacteria > Pseudomonadati > Pseudomonadota > Alphaproteobacteria > Hyphomicrobiales > Alloboseaceae > Allobosea > Allobosea sp. P4_C6. Next base: position 99,556 of record NZ_JBFUIF010000002.1, on the reverse strand, counting down.
TGATGCCGCGCTTGAGGTGGCCGCGCAGATTGCTCGTCTTCAGCGCCGCCGGCAGCTCGGAGCGCCAGGCCAGCCAGATGAGCAGGGGGATCATCGCGAAGAAGGAGCGGATGAAGACGATCTCACCCGTCGGATAGCGCGTCGAGATCGACTTGATCGCCGCCGACATCAGGGTGAAGGCCAGTGCCGAAACCAGCTTGAGGGTGATGCCGAGAAAAGGGGACAACGGAACGGTGCGCCAGGGGAGCAGGAACGGTTTCGAGCGAAACCGTTCCTGTGCTTAGACCATGTCCAGGCAGGGCGGCGAAGCGTGAACTCTGCAACCCCGCCAAGCCCGCGGCGCGCGGCTCAGAACGTGCCGCGGAAAGAGCCCCCGTCGATCAGGAAATTCTGGCCGGTAATGTAGCCGGCATGGTCGCTGGCGAGGAAGGCGCAGAGCTTGCCGAATTCGTTCGGCGTGCCGAGGCGGCCGGCCGGGACCGCGGCGAGCCGCTTCTTCGTGGCCTCCTCGATGCTGATGCCCTGCATTTCGGCGACCTTGGTGGTCGCGGTCTTGATCCGGTCGGTGTCGAACACGCCGGGCAGGATGTTGTTGATGGTGACGTTGGCATGCGCGACCTCGCGGGCCACGCCGGAGAGAAAGGCGGTCAGGCCCGCGCGGGCGGCGGAGGAAACGTCGAGGCCGGTCAGCGGCGTCACCACGCTCGCGGAGGTGATGTTGACGATGCGGCCGAAGCGGCGCTCGATCATGCCGTCGATGACGCGCTGAACCAGCTCCAGCGGCGTCGCCATGTTCTGCACGACGCCTTCCAGCAGTCCGTCGCGCGTCACGTCGCGGAAGGGCTTGGGCGGCGGGCCGCCATTGTTGTTGACGAGGATGTCGGGGTTGGGCGCGGCGGCGAGCAGGGCGTCCTGTCCGGCGCGGGTCGAGACATCGGCGACGACGGCGATGATCGTCGCGCCGGTCGCGGCGCGGATGGCGCTTGCGGTGGCCTCGAGGGTCGTGGCGTTGCGGCCGTTGATCACGACGGTGCAGCCGGCTTCCGCCAGGGCTTCGGCGCAGCCGCGGCCGAGCCCCTTGCTGGAGGCGCAGACGATGGCCGTACGGCCGGCGATTCCGAGATCCATTGCGTTCTCCGATGAGCAGGGAGGCTTTCGAGGCCCTCACCCAGACCATGGATTGGCCTCGCCGTCATCAAAGCGCAACGCAAATCAGACACACGCCCCGAGCATCGCAACAGCAGGGGCTGTCCGGTATGGGCGACGAGGACGACGCGAAGCAGGTCCGCAGCATCTTCATCTCGGATCTGCATCTGGGGACACGCGGAGCGCAGGCCGATCTCGTCCTGGAGTTCCTGCGCGCCTACGACGCGCCGCAGATCTATCTCGTCGGCGATATCATCGACGGCTGGCGGCTGAAGAGCGGCTGGTATTTCCCGCAGGCGCATAACGACGTGATCCAGAAGCTGCTGCGCAAGGTGCGCAAGTGCTCGAAGCTGATCTACGTCACCGGCAACCACGACGACTTCCTGCGCGATTTCACCGGCCTGCAGTTCGGCGGCATCACGCTGGTCGACGACATCGTCCACGAGACCGCCGACGGCAAGCGCCTGCTCGTCATCCATGGCGACCTGTTCGATCTCGTCGTGCGCAACGCCAAATGGCTCGCCCTGCTGGGTGACTGGGCGTACACGCTGGCGCTCGGACTCAACATGGCGCTGAACAAGGTGCGCCGCTGGCTGCAGCTGCCGCACTGGTCGCTCTCGGCCTGGGCCAAGCACAAGGTCAAGAACGCCGTGAACTATATCGGCGAGTTCGAAACCTGCCTTGCCGCCGAGGCGCGCCGGCACCATGCCGACGGCGTGATCTGCGGCCATATCCACCACGCGGCCCATCGCGAGATCGAAGGGCTGACCTACATCAACACTGGGGACTGGGTCGAAAGCTGCACGGCGTTCGTCGAGCACCATGACGGGCGTTTCGAGCTGATCCGCTGGCCGCAGGACCGGCTGAGGGGCGAGGCCGCCGCGCCGGTCGTCGTGCCGGTGCGCCCGGTCGCCGTGCCGGAACTGGTCGAGGCGGCCCGGAGCAAGCTCGGGCCTTTTGAGCTGGCGCGCATTCTTGGCGTTCGGCCGGAAACGGCTGAACGGAAAGCGCGCTGATGCGCGTCCTCGTCGCCACCGATGCCTGGCGCCCGCAGATCAACGGGGTCGTCCGCTCGCTGGAGCGGATGATCGCGGCGGCGCCGGATTTCGGGGTGACCGCGCAGGCGCTGACACCGGAAGGCTTCCACCAGATCGGCCTGCCGAGCTATCCCGATATCCGCCTGGCGCTGGCGACGCGCCGCGCGCTTGCCGCCCGCATCGCGGAGTTCGCGCCGGATCATATCCATATCGCGACGGAGGGGCCGATCGGCTGGCTGACGCGCGCCGTCTGCCTCGCCCAGAAGCGCCCGTTCACGACGAGCTACCACACCCGCTTTCCGCAATACATCGCCGCCCGCTGGCCGATTCCGGAGAGCTGGAGCTACGGGCTGCTGCGCCGTTTCCATGGTCCCGCCGCAGCCGTGATGGTCTCGACAGCGACGGTGGAAGAGGAACTGCGCCAGCACGGCTTCCAGCAGCTGGTGCGCTGGGGGCGCGGGGTCGATCTCGGCCAGTTCCATCCGCGCCCGCAGAGCCTGCTCGACCTGCCGCGGCCGATCTTCCTCAGTGTCGGACGCGTGGCGGTCGAGAAGAATCTCGACGCCTTCCTCTCGCTGCGCCTACCGGGCAGCAAGGTCGTCGTCGGCGATGGGCCGGCACGGGCCGATCTGCAGCGCGCCTATCCCGAAGCGCATTTCCTCGGCATCAAGGAAGGCGAGGAACTGGCGGGAATCTACGCCTCCTCCGATGTCTTCGTCTTCCCGAGCCTGACCGACACCTTCGGCATCGTGCTGCTGGAAGCTGCGGCAAGCGGACTGCCGGTCGCGGCGTTCCCGGTGCAGGGGCCGCGCGACGTCTTCGCCGGCAGCGACGCTGGCGTGCTGGACGAGGATCTCCGCAGTGCCGCCATGCAGGCGCTGCGAGTACCGCGCGAGATCTGCCTGGAACTCGCCGCCCGCCATAGCTGGGCGCACAGCGCGGCGCAGTTCTACGGGCATATCAAGCGGGTGGCGCAGCAGGCGGGTTATGTACCGCGCGAGGCGGGCGCGGTGTCGCCGTCCAGTTTCACAGCCTTCGCGAACGGGCGTGGCGTGGAACGGCGGGGGCTGTCGCGGCGCCTGCCGGCTTGAGCTGGGCGCGGAAGCCGTCGCGCCGCTCGTGGACCGAGGCGATGACGAGGCCCATCGGCACACCGAGCCCGACCAGCGCCGCCTCCGACAGCTGCAGGCTGGCTTCGATCGTCTCCGGCACGGCATCGTTGACGCCGATCTCGTAGAGATGGCGGGCATGGGCCGCGTCGCGGGCGCGGGCGACGATGACGATGTCGGGCCTCAGGGTGCGGGCGGCTTGGACGATCGCATCGACGGCGCGGGAGCCGTCGATCGTCACGATCAGCGCCGTCGCATCTTCCAGACCGCAGAGGCGCAGGAACTCCGGCTCGGTCGCGTCGCCGTAGAAGGCCGGGCGGCCGGCCCGGCGTTGCGTCGTGATCAGCGAGGCATCGGAATCGATGATGATGTGGGACTTGCCGTGCTCGTCCAGCATCGAAGCGACGAGCCGGCCGACGCGCCCGCCGCCGACCACGATGGCGCGCGGCGCATGGTCGTCGGGCGGGAGCACGGAGGCCTCGTCCGGCAGGATGACCGGCCGCGCGAACTTCTGGGCGAGGTTGCGGGCGATCCTGGCCTGCAAGGGCAGCGCGACCATCGTCAGCGAGACGGCGGCGAGAACGATGCTGGTGGCGCTCTGGTCGATCAGTCTCGCACCCGTCGCGGCATTGAGCAGCACGAAGGCGAACTCGCCGCCGGGCGCGACCATGAGCGCGGTTTCGAGCGCGGTCGCCGAGGACAGCCGGAAGCGGCGGGCGAGCGCAAAGGTGATGGCCGCCTTGACCAGAATGAGACCCGCCGACGCGCCGAGAATCGCTCCGGGATGTGCCGCGATCTGCCCCGGGTTCACGCTCATGCCGACGGCGATGAAGAAGACGCCGATCAGCAGCGACTTGAACGGGTCGATGGTGACTTCGATGGCCCGGCGGAATTCCGTCTCGGCGAGCAGCAGCCCGGCGATGAAAGCGCCCAGTCCCATCGAGAGCCCGGCCGTCGCCGCGATCAGGCCGGTGCCGAGCGCGGTGAGTAAGGTCGCCGCCATGAAGCTCTCGGTCGAGCCGGTCGAGGCGACGAGTCGGAAGAGCGGCCGCAGCGCCAGCCGGCCGATGACGATGATGGTGGCGATCGCAGCGAAGGCCTGGATGAACGCCTGCGCGAGGCCCGCGAGCAGGGAACCCGTGCCGTTCTGCGCGTCGAGGACGCTGATCAGGAAGAGCAGAGGGATGACCGCGAGGTCCTGGCAGAGCAGGATCGCGAAGCTGGCGCGGCCGGCTGAGGTCGTCATCCGCTTCTTGGCGGCGAGAAGTTCGACCACCATCGCGGTCGAGGAGAGGGCGAGGCCGAAGCCGATGATGAGGGCGGCCGCCGCCGGCTGGCCGACGGCATAGGCGACGAGCCCGATGGCGGCGGCACTCAGGCCGACCTGGCCAAGACCGAGGCCGAAGACGAGGCGCCTCATCGTCATCAGGCGCTCGAAGGACAATTCCAGCCCGATGACGAAGAGCAGGAAGGCGACGCCTAATTCGGCCGGCCCGGCCAGGGCTTCCGGACTCGAGATGGTGACCGTGCCGAGAAGCGGCACCTTCGACACGAGGCCGCCCAGTCCGAACGGGCCGAGAAGGGCGCCGCATGCGACGAAGGCGATGATCGAATTGACCTTGAGGCTCTTGGCGAGAGGCACGATCACGCCCGCCGTCGCGAGCACGACGACGACGTCCCTATAGGCGGAAGGATCGACTGTTCCGGCCAAAGCCTGACCTTACGATTCGAGGAGTGAGGTATGCCGATAATTCTTGCGGTTCGCGGCGGCGCAACACAACCTTGGAATCGCGTGGGCGGAAAGAAATTCGCGTTGCCTGATGAGGCTTTACGCCGGAGGTCTCGATCCGCGTCGACAAAAGCGGTTTCCGGCCCGAGGCAGGATGGGCTAGCGTCCGCCGGTTCGCTCAGAAGGATCGTCCATGCGCTTTTCCGGCACCGAGAACTACGTCGCGACCGAGGACCTGACCGTTGCCGTCAATGCCGCGATCCGGCTTGAGCGTCCGCTGCTGGTCAAGGGCGAGCCCGGCACCGGCAAGACCGTGCTGGCTGAGGAGATCGCCGCCGCGCTCGGCGCGCCGCTCATCACCTGGCACATCAAGTCGACGACCAAGGCTCAGCAGGGCCTCTACGAATATGATGCTGTCAGCCGCCTGCGCGACAGCCAGCTCGGCGATCCCCGCGTGTCCGACATCGCCAACTACATCAAGCGCGGCAAACTGTGGGAGGCTTTCGCCTCGCCCGTCCGGCCCGTGCTGCTGATCGACGAGATCGACAAGGCCGATATCGAGTTTCCCAACGACCTTTTGCTCGAACTCGATCGCATGGAATTCCACGTCTACGAGACCGGCGAGACGATCAAGGCGGCGCAGCGGCCGGTGATGATCATCACCTCCAACAACGAAAAGGAATTGCCGGACGCCTTCCTGCGCCGCTGCTTCTTCCACTACATCCGCTTTCCCGATGCGGAGACGATGCAGCAGATCGTCGAGGTGCATTTCCCCGGCATCAAGAAGCGGCTGATGGAGGAGGCGCTCAGGCTGTTCTTCGAGGTGCGAGAGGTGCCGGGCCTGAAGAAGAAGCCCTCGACCTCCGAACTGCTCGACTGGTTGAAGCTGCTCGTCGCGGAGGATATCGGCCCCGAGGTGCTGCGCGAGCGCGATCCGCGCAAGCTGATCCCGCCGCTGCACGGGGCGCTGCTCAAGAACGAGCAGGACGTCTCGCTGTTCGAGAAGCTCGCCTTCATGGCGCGGCGCGAGAGCCGCTGAGGCCGGCGACGGTTTCGCAGGGCGGGATCGCCGCTGCAAGATCGACCCCCGGCGCGATGGCGCGGACAGCCTCGCCGAGGTCGACATCACGCGTCAGCAGGACATAGTCCTGCGTCTCGGATGTCTTCAGATAGCTCGTCCAGGATCGGCTTGTCCGAGAGGTCGCCGAGCCGGCAGGCCTTTTCGGCCGTCAGGGCCAAGCTGCCGCGATTGCCGCTGTTCTGCGGCCCGACGAACATCTCTTCCCGGAAGGCGCCGATTCGGATGGCGTCGCTCTCGCTCAGCCTGAACACGCTGAAGCGGCGCCCGGGAGCTGTCATGGTCGGCAGCTTCGCGAGCTCGCTCGCTTCACGGAGGGAAGCGATCCGGCTTTCAGACAAAAATCAAAGTTTCGTGTAACGCAACGCCATGCCCGTCGTCGTCGAACTCGATGTCATGCTGGCGCGTCGCAAGATGCGCTCGAAGGAACTCGCCCAGCGCATCGGCCTGACCGAGCAGCAGGTGTCGCAGCTCAAATCGGGAAAGGTGCGCGGCATGCGCTTCGACACGTTGGCGCGCATCTGCGTGGTCCTGCAATGCCAGCCGGGCGATCTGTTGCGCTACGAGCCGGATGCCGAAATCGGCGGCGGCTGACCCCTCGCAAATCCTGCACGGCATCGCTAGGTTCTTCCCATGCGACGCCTCATGCTTCTGCGCCACGCCAAGTCGAACTGGCCTACCGGTGTGGCCGACCGCGACCGTCCGCTCGCCACGCGCGGGCATGAAGCCGCGCCCGTGATGGGGCGCTATCTCGCCGATGAACTGCTGCTGCCCGACCTCGTACTGGTCTCGCCGGCACGGCGGACCGTCGAGACCTGGGAGCTGGTGGCTCCCATGCTGCCGGAAAAGCCGCCGATGCATTTCGAGCCCCGCATCTACGAGGCCAAGATGGAGCGGCTGCTGGAAGTTGTGCAGGACATCGAGGGCAATGTCCGGACCCTGCTGATGGTCGGCCACAATCCCGGCTTCGCCGAACTCGCGACACTGCTCACGGGCCATGGCGACCGCTACGCGGCGGCGCGCATGAGCCAGAAATACCCGACCAGCGGCCTCGCGGTGCTCGATTTCGCGGTCGACGACTGGGGCGACGTGGCCGCGCGCGGCGGGCGGCTCGACCGCTTCGTAACGCCGGCTTCGCTGGGCGAGGGGCCGGACGAGTGATGCCGGCGTCGTCGTGAGCGACCCCTCCTATCTCGACAATGCCCGCAACGCGGCGCTGGCCTTCGGTGACAGCCTGCTCGGGCTGGCGCGGCCGCGCCTGCGGATCGGCGTCACCGGCCTGTCGCGCTCGGGCAAGACCGTCTTCACCACGGCGCTGATCCAGAACCTGATCGAAGGGGCGAAGCTGCCGGTGCTGAAGGCGGCCTCGGAAGGTCGTATCGCCCGCGTGCGGCTGGTGCCGCAGCCCGACCCGCAAGTGCCGCGCTTTCCCTACGAGGCCCATCGCGCCGCCATGAACGGGCGGGATCGGCGCTGGCCGGAATCGACGCGACGCATCGCGGAGCTGCGCGTCGAGATCGACTACGAACGCGCCGCCGGCTGGTTCAAGGGGCCGGCGACGCTGACGCTCGACATCGTCGACTATCCCGGTGAATGGCTGCTCGACCTCGCCCTGATCGGGCAGGACTACAAGAGCTGGTCGGCGCAGGCCGTGGCCGATGCGCGCAAGCCGCACCGGCGCGCGGCCGCCGAAGCCTGGCTTGCCGATCTGGAGAAGCGCGACCCGGGTGGGCCGCCGGACGAACTCGCGGCTGAGGCCGCGAGCGATGTGTTCAAGGATTATCTCGCGCGGTTGCGGGCCGATCCGGAGGCCGTGGCGGTGACGCCGCCCGGGCGCTTCCTGATGCCGGGCGATCTCGAAGGCTCGCCGGCGCTGACCTTTGCGCCGCTCGATCTCGGCCATGACCACGAGCCGCAGCCCGGCACGCTCGCCGGGCTTATGGCGGAGCGCTTCGAGGCCTATAAGCGCGTCGTCGTAACCCCCTTCTTCCGCGATCATTTCGCCCGGCTCGACCGGCAGATCGTGCTGGTCGACGTGCTCGCCGCGCTCGATGCCGGCGCCCCGGCGCTGGCCGATCTCGAAACGGCGCTGGGGCAGGCGCTCGCCGCCTTCTCGGTCGGCCGCAATTCCTGGCTGTCGAGCCTGTTCGCGCCGCGCATCGAGCGTGTGCTCTTCGCTGCCACCAAGGCCGACCATATCCACCACAGCAGCCATGACAGGCTCGCGGCGGTGATGTCACATCTGGTCGGGCGGGCGATGGGGCGGGCGCAGGGTGCGGGCGCGCGCGTCGAGGCGATGGCGCTTGCCGCCGTGCGCGCGACGCATGAGGTGCGGATCAGGCAGGGTCGCGAGGAACTGCCGGCCATCGCCGGCGTGCCGGAAGCCGGCGAGGAGATCGACGGGCAGGTCTTCGACGGCCTCACTGAGGCTGCCATCTTTCCCGGCGATCTGCCGGAGCGGCCGGAGGCGATCTTCGACCAGAAGGCGCATTGGCAGGTCAGGGCACCGCGCTTCAGGCCGCCATTGGTCGAGCCCGACGCAGGCGGGCGATCGAAGCCGCCGCCGCAGATCCGCCTCGACCGTGCGCTGGAGTTCCTGATCGGGGACCGGCTGGCATGAGGAGGTTGCGCCCATGAGCAAGGCACCGCGCGCGATCCTTTTCGGCAACAAGGCCGCGGACGCTGTGGCTGTCGACGATGGAGCCCTTCGCCGCGGCGAGGTCGCGATCCTGCCCGAGAGCGAGCCGATCGATGCCGTCGAGCCGGCGGTGGCGCCCGCTGCCAGGCGCCGCTTCTCATGGGGCACGCTTTTCGTCACCGGTCTCTCGGGCTTCCTGGCGCTGGCGGCCGGCGTCTGGGTCGAGAACACGATTCGGTCGCTGATGAGCCAGAATCCGGCGCTCGGCTATGCGGCTCTGGCCTGTGCCGCCGCTGCCGCGCTGGCGCTCCTCGTCATGCTGGCGCGGGTGCTCCGCGACATTCTGCGCGAGCGGAAGGTCGAAGCCCTGCGCGAGCGCGCGATCCTGGCGCTTGTGGGCGGAACGCCGGACGAGGGCAGGGCGATCGCGGAGGAACTCGTCGGGCTCTACAAAGGCCGCGCGCAGACGGCACAAGGCCGCGCGGCGCTGCAGGAGGCGCTGCCGCAGCTCTTCGCGGCGCGTGACATGCTGACGGTGGCGGAGCGCAGCCTGCTCACGCCGCTCGATGCGATGGCGCAGGCGCAGATCGCGATCGCGGCGCGGCGCGTCTCGCTTGTCACGGCGGTCAGCCCGCGCGCGCTGGTCGATGTCGTCTTCGTACTGGTCGCCTGCGCGCGGCTGTTGCGCTCGATCGCCGGCATCTATGCCGGGCGGCCGGGCACGCTCGGCCTGCTGCGGCTGGCTCGACAGGTCTTGAACCATCTCGTCCTGACCGGCGGCATCGCGGCGGGTGACGCGGTGATCCAGCAGGTGGTGGGGCAGGGGCTCGCCGCGCGGCTTTCGGCCAAGCTCGGCGAAGGCGTCATCAACGGCATGCTGACGGCCCGGATCGGGCTCGCGGCGCTCGAGGTCTGCCGGCCTTTGCCCTTCGTCGAAGCGAGGCCGCCGACGCTGGCCGAAGTCGCGGGCGATCTGGCCTCCTGGCGCGGGAGCAAGGACTCCGACGGCTGAGCCCGGCAGAATCTGCCGGGCCTGGGCGAATCTGCCCGGTCAAGAGTGTCCGAAAACCCTTCGTAAACGATATAACCCTCTGAAATTAAACGAACACTCGCATGGCATGGGCCGTGCAGATCAGGCCTCGAGTTGTGGCAGCCCTTGGGGGGCGGCCGGTCGAGGTGAGGGTTCCATGGGTGTTTTCAGTGCGCTGACGACGGCGGTTTCGGGGATGACGGCGCAGTCCTATGCGCTCGAGAACATCTCCGGAAACATCGCGAATTCGCGGACGACCGGCTACAAGCGCGTCGACACGACCTTCGCCGATCTGGTGCCGGATGCGGCGCTGAACCGGCAGATCGCCGGCTCCGTCGCGGCCTTCAGCCAGGCCACGAACTCGATCCAGGGCGACCTCAACGCCACCCGCATCGACACCAACGTCGCGATCAACGGCGACGGCTTCTTCGTGGTCGACCAGCGGGCGAGCGGCGTCGGCGCGAACACCCAGTTCGCCAACCAGAACCTCTACACCCGCCGCGGCGATTTCGATTTCGACGCCAACGGCTATCTCGTCAACGGCGCGGGCTACTACCTCAAGGGCCTGAAGATCGACCAGGTGACCGGCCAGCTCGTGGGCACCCAGCCCGAGGTGCTGCGCATCACCAAGGAGCAATTCCCGGCCAAGGCGACGACCTCGATCGAGTACCGCGCCAACATCCCGGCCTATCCGAAGACCAACAATGCCGACAGCACGGTTCCGGGCTCGGAACTGCTCAGCCCTGCCGCGTTCCCGGCGAGCAACCCGCTCTCGACCACGCAGGGCGGCACCGGCATCGTCGTCGGCAGCGAGGTGACGAACTTCCTCAGCCGCTCGATCCCGGGCGGCTCGGTCACGGTGTATGACCAGCTTGGCCGGGCGACCAGCGTCGAGCTGCGCTGGGCCAAGACCACCAACGCTTCGGCAGGCCCGCCGGCGACGACCGACACCTGGAACCTGTTCGTCGCCGAGAATACCGGCGCGACCGGCACCGCCGTCGCCTATCGCAACGCCAATGTCAGCGTCACCTTCGGCTCGACCGGGCAGATGACCAACCCGGCCAGCGGCGACATCCCGATCCCGACCATGACGATCGGCGGCACGACGATCACCGGCATCAACCTGACGACGGGCGGCAACGGCCTGACCCAGAACGGCGACGTCAGCGGCCAGATCGACGCCCGCAGCATCCGCCAGGACGGCTACACCGCCGGCACGCTGGATCGCGTCTCCGTCTCGGCGGAAGGGCAGGTCATCGGCACGTTCAGCAACGGCCAGGTGGTGGCGCTGGCCCAGCTCTCGGTGGCGCGCTTCAATGCCGACAATTCGCTCAAGCGGCTCGATGGCGGCGCCTTCGAGGAGACGATCGAATCCGGCCCGCCGATCATCGGCCTCGGCACCTCGCAGCTCGTCGGCGGCAGCGTCGAGCAGTCGAACACCGACATCGCCGACGAATTCTCGAAGATGATCGTCACTCAGCAGGCCTATTCGGCCAACACCAAGGTCATCACCACCGCGCAGGAGATGCTGAGCGCGGTGTTCAACATCATCCGCTGAGCCGTTTCGGCAAGGTCGGCGCGGCCCAGGAGGGCCGCTGCTAGCGACAGGAGTTGGCGATGGGTCTGAGTACCTCCCTCAATACGGCGATCGGCGGACTCAACGCCACGCAGGTCGGCATCGGCGTCGTTTCGCAGAACGTCGCCAATGCGGGGACGACGGGCTATGTCCGGCGGTCGGTCTCGACCAATGACAGCCTGTCCGGGCTAACCATCGGCGTGCAGAACACGCAGGTGCAGCGGCTGCTCGACAAGATCGTCCAGCACCAGCTCTGGCAGGAGTCCTCGGGCGCCGCCTACACCTCGACGCGGGCGAGCGCGATGTCGAACCTCGACAAGCTCTACGGCGCACCTGGCAGCGCGACGGCGCTCGACACGATCTTCAGCAAGTTCACCGGTGCGCTGCAGGCGCTCCAGAACGACCCGTCTTCCTACAGCCTGCGCTCGCAGGTAATCGACAACGCCACGCAGCTCGCGAGGCAGCTCAATACGCTCTCCAACGGCGTGCAGGCACTGCGCAGCCAGGCCGAGAGCGGCATCGCCAACGGCGTCACCAAGGTCAACGACCTGCTCGGCGCGCTGACCAAGGTCAATGCGCGCATCGTCGCGAGCCCCAACGACAGCGCGACCGCCAGCCTGCGCGACCAGCGCGACCTGATCCTGTCCGAGCTGTCGCAATACATCGACATCAAGACCACGGAAGATGCGCGCGGCTCGATCAGCGTCGTCACCGGCTCGGGCACGCAGCTCTTCGACGGCAAGCCGGCCGTCACCTTCAGCTTCGACGAGCATGCCGGGCTCGGGCCCGACGATCAGTGGAACATCGACCCGGCGAAGCGCGGGGTCGGCACGATCACGATGAAGGACGCATCCGGGAATGCCTCGGATGCGATCGCCAACAAGATCTTCCGCTCGGGCGAGATCGCCGCCAACATCGAGCTGCGCGACAAGACGCTGGTGCAGGCGCAGGCCCAGCTCGACGAGATCGCCGCGCAGATGTCGAAGGCGCTCTCGGACCGCGAAATCGCCGGCACGGCCGTGACGGCGGGCGCCGCCTCCGGCTTCGATGTCGATTTGGGAGGTCTGCAATCCGGCAATACGGTCACGCTCGACTACAAGGCGACGCCGGGCGGCCAGACGCAGCGCTTCACCTTCGTCAGGGTCGATTCCGCCGCTTCGCTGCCGCTGCCGGCATCGGCCGGCGGCGATGCCAACAATCGCGTCATCGGCATCGACTTCTCCGGCGGTCCGGCTTCGGTCGCGGCCCAGATCCAGGCCGCGGTGGGTGGCGGCTTCACGGTCTCGAACACGGGCTCCACCCTACGCATCGTCGACGACGGCGCCGCGGGCACGCGCGACGTGCTCGGCCTGACCTCGCGGCCGACGAACACGGCGCTGTCATCGGCCGGCGGAACGCCGGAGCTGCCCTTCTTCGTCGATGGCTCGGCCGGGACGCCCTTCACCGGCTCCTATGAAGGCGGCTCGCAGACCGTCGGCTTCGCGGGGCGGATCGCGATCAACCCGGCGCTCGTGGCCGATCGCTCGCTGCTCACCGTCTACAACACCTCGCCCCCGACGGCACAGGGCGACGCGACCCGGCCCAAGCAGATGCTAGAGCGGCTGACGCAGAGCCAGCGCTCCTTCACCAATGCGGTCGGGCTCGACGGCAACAGCGCGACCTCCAGCACGACGATGGCCAACTTCGTCCAGCGCGTGGTCTCGTCGCAGGGACAGGCGGTCGAGGCGGCCCAGCGCCTCGACGAGGGCCAGCAGGTCGCGCTTGCCTCGATCCAGAGCCGTTTTCAAGCGACCGCGCAGGTCAATGTCGATCAGGAGATGTCCATGCTGATCGAGCTGCAGACCGCCTACGCCGCCAATGCCCGCATCATCTCCACCGTCAAGGAGATGATGGACGTGCTGCTGAGAGTGTGAGCCCGCCATGACCATCACCTCCTATGGAACCGGTGCCTATCGCACAGCCAAGCCCAACGAGTTTGCCTCGACCCGCGCCCAGTTCGACGATCTCCAGCGCCAGCTCGACACGAAGAAGCGCAGCACCAGCTATGGCGACCTCGGCATCGACCGGCGCGTCAGCCTCGACCTGAACGCGAAGGTCTCGACGATCGATTCCTGGCTGAGCGGCATCGAGCTCAGCAATGTGAACGTGAAGCTGCAGACGACATCGGTCGAGAACTTCGCGAAGCTCGCGAGCGAAACCCGCAACGACACGCGCTCCAACAGCTATGTGCCGAGCGCCAGCGGCCGTTCCTCGCCGCAGGTCCTGGCCGAGGAAAAGTTCAAGCAGACGCTCGACCTGCTGAACATCGCGGTCAATGGCCGCTACCTCTTCTCCGGCAAGACCTCCGACACCCAACCGACGGCCGGCTTCGGCGAGATCATGAACGGGGACGGGGCCGGCAAGGCCGGGCTGAAGCAATTGATCGACGAACGCCGGCAGGCCGATCTCGGCTCCGGCCTCGGCCGGCTGACGACGGGCGGCACCGGCGCGACGGCGACCATCGCCGAGGAAGCGACGGTTCATCCCTATGGTTTCAAGATCGCCGGCGCCTCCAGCAGCACGGCCGCGATGACGACGACCTTCAATGCCGGCCCGCCGGCCGATGTCGCGGTCAATGTCGCGTCGCAGCCCGTGGCCGGCGACACGGTGCGGATCAAGCTCAACCTGCCCGACGGGACGCAGGAGGAGGTGGTGCTGACGGCCCGTGCGGCGGGCACCACGGGTTCGGACACCGATTCCTTCGAGATCGGCGCCGATGCGAACGCGACGGCCGCCAATCTGCGCGCCTCGATCGCGGCGGGGCTCGGCAAGGAGGCGAAGACGACGCTTTCGGCCGCTTCCTCACAGGTGGCGGCGCAGGACTTCTTCGCCGGCAGCCTCGGCAACCCGCCGAAGCGTGTTCCAGGACCGCCTTTCGACACCGCGACCTTGCCGCCGACCAATGCCGGCGCGGCGGCCACGACGGTGATCTGGTATCGCGGCGACGATGGGGCAGACCCGGCGCGTAGCACGGCCACGGTGCAGATCGACCAGGGGCAGATCGTCGGCACGGGTGCCCGCGCCAATGAGGAGGCGTTCCGCGTCGGCCTCGCCCAGTTCGCGATCATGTCGGCCGAGAATTACCCGGCCGGCGACGCGAATTCGCAGGCGCGCTACGAGGCGATGACATCGCGTGTCAGCGAGAAACTGGGCTTCGGCGGCAGCACCCAGAAGCCGGCCGAGATCATCACCGAATTCGGCTCGGCCCAGACGGCGCTCGCCAGCGCCAAGGAACGCCACCAGGCCACCAAGGGCTATCTGACCACGACGCTCGAGGGCATCGAGAACGTCACGACGGAAGAGGTCGCGACGCAGATCCTGGCGCTGCAGACGCAGCTGCAGGCGAGCTATCAGGTGACGTCGATGCTCTCGAAGCTGTCATTGACGAACTTCCTCTGATCATACTGATTCTTTGCGGGGCCGCGGTCATCCCGGGCTTGCCCCGGGATCCATCGGAGGGCTCCGGAGCTCTATGATGGATCCCGGATCGGCGCTGCTGCGCAGCTTGTCCGGGATGACGCTTTTGTGCTCCAGGCAAAGTCCCGAAGCGTCCCCCAAAACAGAAACGCCGCCCCGAAAGGGCGGCGTTTGTCCAACGTCGGCGGTTCGGTAGGCGCGTCAGCGCCCGCGCAGGCCGGCCGCGATGTCGCGGTTGATGTTGATGAGGATGCCGAGACTTTGCGGCTGCGGATCGGACGAAATCCGGAACGTCTGGTTGAAGATGAAATTCGCGAGGCCGAGGATGTTCTGCTTGATGCCGACCGGCAGCGGATTGTCCTCGGCGATCACGGCCGAGACCAGCAACGTCCAGAGGCGGCGATTATAGGTGAGGACCTCGTCGAGTTCCCGCTCGCGCATGCTCCAGTCGTCGGCGACGGCCTGGAGCCGGGTGGCGGCCTTGATCAGGAGGGAGGCTTCGAGCTCGCGAGGCGAAACGACGGATTGAGCTGTCTTGGCAGCGGCGGCGTAGGCGTTAAACCCGTTTTGCATTCTCGATCAATTCCGCTTCGTAGCCGATCAGCTTCTTGGCCGCCTTGAGAGCTTTGTAGAGGTCGTCGCTTAAAATGCGGTTATTGATCTCATGAACATGCGGCAGAGCGCTGGGCGCCGCGGTGATGAAATCGCGCACCAGCTGGAAATAGGTCTCGTGCTGATGCGTCGGGTCCTGAGCCAGATACATCAGCTGGATGGCGAGATAGATCTTCTTGGCCGGGCTGTCCGCGGTCGCGGCCGTGAGGATGTCCTTCTCGCGCAGGATCGGGGCGTCGCCCTCGATGAAGAAGCGCGTGCGCTGCTCGTCGTTGCGGATCACCACCTGGCCGATGATGATCCGTTCGCGCGGTTTGAGCTCGACCTTGAGGGCCATGTCTGTGCTGCCTTCTGGCGAGGGGAGGGCGGCGATCGCGGAAGCGTCAGCCGAAGAGACGCAGGACGCCCTGGTCGGCCTGGTTCGCCAGCGAGAGCGCGGTCTGCGAGAGCTGCTGGCGGGTGTTGAGCGCCAGCAGGCTCGCGCCTTCCTCGTTCGGATCGGCCAGCACCAGGTTGCCCGCGCCGGTGGTCAGCACGTTGGCGAGTTCCTTGGTGAAGTCCTGCCGGGTCTGCGCGACCGAGAGGTTGGAGCCCAGCGTCGAAGCCAGCGACTTCAGCGAGGTCAGGGCGCCGGTGAGGGCCGAGGCAGCCTTGTCCAGGTCATTGTCGTTCTGGAAATTGACGAAGCCGGTGAGCTGGGTGTTGATCGCCTGGCTGATGCCGAGGTTATCAGCGGACAGGGTCGAACCCTGGATGTCGAGCTTGGTCTGGTTCTGGCCGGTCTTCTCGTTGAACTGGATCGAGAGGCGGTCGCCCTGCAGCAGGTTGATGCCGTTGAAGCTCGAGTCCTTAGCAAGTTGATCGATCTGCGTGCGCAGATCGTTGTACTGTTGGATGAGGTTGGAACGGACGGCCGAGGTGATGTTCTGGCCCTTGATCGCACCCAAGGCAGTGGCGTCGGCGCCCAGGAAGCCGATGGCGGTGTTGTTCGTGCCGGTGCCGGCGGCGGTGATGGCCGCCGCGTTGGCAGTGGCGATTTCCGCCGGGGTGGGCGCACCCGGAGCGGCGGCGGTCACGCCGACCGAGGCGAAGCCGAACTGGACATCGTCAGAGCCCGCGCCCTTGACGTTGAGCTGGCCCTTCTCGTCGATAAAGGCAGTGGCGACGCCCGACTTGTTGATCTCGTTGACGACGTCGCGAACCGTGGTGTTCGCACCGTCGAACGAGGCCGTGTAGGTCGTCGAGCCGGCCTTGATCGAGATCGCCATCCGCACGCCATCGGCGTCGGTTGGGAGGCCGAGGTCGCCCGAGCTTGTGGCGGTCGCGGCGTCAGCGGTGGCAGCGGTGCCGCCAGCGACGTCGACGAGACGCTTGTCGAGCGCGACATCCTTCAGGCTCTTCGAGGTCACTGCTTGCTCGGCGGCGGTCGCCAGCGCCGTGCCGGCCTTGGTCGGGCGGTTCTGGGCCGCGTCGGCTTGGGCCTGCTTGATCGTCGACTGCAGGGAGCCCACCAGCTTGGTGATGCCATCGATGCCCTTGGAGGCGGTCTGAATGGTCTGGATGCCGTTCGAGATGCCGTCGAGCAGGCCCGTGAGCTGGCTGGAACGATCGTTCAGCGAGAGCGCGGTGAAGTAGTTCACCGGGTTGTCGATCGCGGAATTGACCTTCTTGCCGGTGGCGAGGCGGTTCTGGATCACGCTCTGCTGCGCCGTGGTCTGCTGGAGCGTCAGCAGGTTGTTGCGAACGCCGCTGGAAAGGATCGTGCTGGCCATCTTCGGTCCCCTGAACGCGCGATTCCGGCGCGATGCAACCTGATTTCAGGGGAGATCATCACTCGTTAAGGATAATAAAAAGTTAATCGCGGGTGCAGCTGCAATCGCCTACGCCGAAACGAAAAGCGGCGGAGCCGTAGCTCCGCCGCTCTTTGACTTCGTCCCGCGTTCTGCGGGTGGATCCGCTTCTGCGGACCGAAGATCAGAACAGGCGCAGGACCGCCTGTTCGCTCTGGTTGGAGAGCGACAGAGCCGTCTGCGAGAGCTGCTGACGGGTCTGCAGCGCGAGCAGGCCGGCAGCTTCCGAGTTGGCGTCGACATTCACCAGGTTCGAGGCACCTGTGCTGAGCACGTCGGCCATGTCCTTGGTGAAGTCTTGACGGGTCTGCGCGACCGAGAGGTTCGCACCGAAGGTCGAGGACAGCGACTTCAGCGAGGTGAGGGCGCCGGTCAGAGACTGCGTGGCGTTCTCGAGATCCGTGTCGTTCTGGAAGTTGACTTGGCCGGCGAGCGTGGTGTTGCCAGCCTTGACGAGGCCGAGGTTGTCGGACGTGACGTCCGAGCCCTGGATGTCAAGCTTGGTCTGGTTCTTGCCGGCCTTCTCGTTGAACTGGATCGAGAGACGGTCGCCCTTCAGCAGGTTGACGCCGTTGAAGCTGGCATCCTTGGCGAGGTCGTCGATCTTGCCGCGCAGGTCGTTGTACTGATCGATCAGGTTCGAACGCACCGCCGAGGTGACGCTCTGACCCTTGATCGCGCCGAGCGTGGTGGCGTCAGCCGCCAGGAAGCCGATAGCGGTGTTGCTGCCGCCGGTGCCGGCAGCGGTGACCGCGGCGTCGTTGGCGGTGGTGATTTCCGAGGGGATCGGAGCGCCCGGCGCGGCGGCGGTCACGGCGGCGGTGCCGAAGCCGAACTCGACGTTGTCGGAGCCGGTGCCCTTGACGTTGAGCTGGCCCTTCTCGTCGACGAAGGCGGTGGCGATGCCCGACTTGTTGATCTCGTTGACGACGTCGCGGACCGTGGCGGTCTTGGCGTCGAACGAGGCGGTATAGGTCGTCGAGCCGGCCTTGATCGAGATCGCAGCGCGGACGCCGTCGGCGTCGTCGGCAACGCCGAGGTTACCGGCGTAGGTCGCTGTCGCGTCGTTGGCGACGGCGAGGTTGTCGTCGACGA
Organism: Allobosea sp. P4_C6; assembly: GCF_056402015.1. Classification (NCBI taxonomy): domain Bacteria; kingdom Pseudomonadati; phylum Pseudomonadota; class Alphaproteobacteria; order Hyphomicrobiales; family Alloboseaceae; genus Allobosea; species Allobosea sp. P4_C6. The sequence goes on along the minus strand of NZ_JBFUIF010000002.1, from coordinate 81,200 downwards.
TCTTCTTGTCGAGGGCGACGTCCTTCAGGCTCTTCGAGGTCGCGACCTGCTCGGCCGCAGTGGCAATAGCGGTGCCGGCCTTGGTCGGGCGGTTCTGGGCAGCGTCCGACTGGGCCTGCTTGATCGTCGACTGGAGCGAGTTCACCAGCTTGGTGATGCCGTCGATGCCCTTGGAAGCGGCCTGGACGGTCTGGATGCCGTTCGAGATGCCGTCGAGCAAACCGGTGAGCTGGCTGGAACGCTGATCGAGCGAAGCGGCGGTGAAGTAGTTGACGGGGTTGTCAACTGCGCTGTTGACCTTCTTGCCGGTCGCCAGCTTGAACTGGGAGGCCTGGGCCTGGGCGGCGGTCGACTGCAGGGACGAGAGAGCGGCGCGAACGCCCGAGGAGATAGAGACGGCCATCTGTGTTTTACCTTCTGGTATGGTGCCTTCTGGCGCCCCGGCCGTTCTGGCCAGGACGGGGCGACCCTGGCGGCCCAGCCGGTAACAACCGGTAAATTTCAGCGGGCGAATTGCAGAGAGGGCCGGCCTTGTAGGGCTATGGTTAAGCGCCCGCTAACGGCTCGCGGTGCCAGGAGAGTCAGGCTTTAGCTCAAACGCAAACCGCCCGCGCAGGGGCGCGGGCGGTGTGTTCAAGAGCGGTAAGGAAGAGGGAAGACGTCAGGCCGTGCGCTCGACCTGATGGCGGGTGTCCTCGGCTTCGCGAGCCCGCTCTGTAAGCTCGCGCGAATAGGCGCGCAGCTTCAGCAGGGTTTCGTCCGGCAATTGCGAGACCGTCTCCCCGGTTTCGCGGTCCTTCTTCTGCAGGACGATCGCGCGGGTCTGCGGGTCGATGATCAACTTGCGCTCGACGGTTTCGTCGAGGGTGCGATTGGCGGCGCGCCCGTTCTGATCATTGATCAAGGCGCGGCGCTCCCCGTTCGCGCGGCTCTGCGCATCGCGCGCCTCGGCCCGGACCTCGACATTAACGGCCGCTCCGGCGGATGCCGACTGGACGGTCTTCTCGGGCGGGAGATCGACGGCGACGCTGCCCGGCTGGGCGGTGACGTCGGAACGGGTGACGGCCGGCGCGCCGGGCGCGGCCACGATCCGGGGTGCGTTGCCAAATTCCACAGCCACTCCTTCTGGAGCTTTCACGGCACCGTCGCGCCGCGTTCGTCGATCGCCGGTAACAGGACAGACCTGCCCGACGATGAAAACATGACAGAAAAGATTGAATCCGCCGTTAGGAAGTTAGGTAAATATTGAGGGTTTCCGACGCAGCCGCGCCGGAAAGTATCGTGGAGAGCCGGGCTGGCGGAGGCTGGCTACAGGCGCCGCGAGACGACGAGCGGGCCGGAATTCGGACGGGCGAAGGCGCCGGCGCCGACCGAGGCCGCGGGGCCGTAGCCGTTGGCGCGCATCGGCTTGTTGGCGTCGGCTGCCAGGTCGCGGATGACGGATTCGGAGACGGCGCGGGCCGTCGCGAGCACGATCTGATTGGTTTCGATCAGGCCCTGGAAGGCGAGGTGGGCTTCCTTCAGGCGCTTCACCTGATCGGGCACGAAGCGGGCGAGCGCGACCGCATTGAGCTTCACCTGCTCGACGCCACGCATATAGATGCCGGCGAGTTCGGTCTTGCGCGGCTCGCGGCTCATCGCCTCCGGCAGGCGGCCGGCCCGGACGAGTTCGGTCTCCTCGCCGACGAGATGCGACAGGGACCCCAGCGCCTCGAGCACGGCCTCGACCAGCGCGCGGGCGCTCAGCGCATCGGCGATGCGCGGCCTCTCATCCAGGATCAACTTAGCCGCCGACATTCTGTGCCCCGCCGGCGGCCTTTTCCTGCAGGCTGATCAGGTCGCGCATGATCTGGTCGGACAGGCCGATGCCGCCGGCCTTCTGGATCTGCTTGGCGTATTGCTGGCTGAGCTGCGAACGCCAGATGCCGCCGCCCGTGCCGTTTTCGCCAAGCGGACCTTCGGTGCCGTCGCTGGCGGTCAGGCGGTCGGTCATCTGTTCGAGAAACATTGTCTCGAAGTCGTCGGCCTGCTTCTTCGCCTTGGCCTTGGCCGGATCGAGCGCATCGGCGATGCCACTGGCGACCTTGCCGGCGATACCGAGGGCGAGATTGGCGGCGGGAAGCGCGAGGGCAGCAGTCATCACATCACCTCGATTTCGGCCTGCAGCGCACCTGCCGACTTGATGGCCTGGAGAATGGAAATCAGGTCGCGCGGGCCGATGCCCAGCGCGTTGAGCCCGTCGACGAGCTCGGCCAGCGTCACGCTTTCCTTGACGAGGGCGAGCTTGTTGCCGCCGCCGGTGTCGACCTTGACGCTGGTCTGCGGCGTCACCACCGTCCGGCCACGGGCGAATTCGTTGGGCTGCGAGACTTGCGGCGTCTCGCTGATGGTGACGGTCAGGTTGCCCTGCGCCACCGCGACAGTGGAGACGCGGACATCCTTGCCCATCACGATGATGCCTGAGCGCTCGTCGATGACGATGCGGGCGAGCTGGTCGGGCTCGATGCGCAGCTGCTCGATATCGGTCAGCAGCCGGATCATGTTGCCCTTGAAGCGCGGCGGGATCTGGAGGACCACGGTCGAGGGGTCGGTCGGCTCGGCCGAGTCGCCGCCGACGAAGTCGTTGATCGCGGCGGCCATGCGGCGGGCCGTGGTCAGGTCCGGGTTGCGCAGCGAGAGGCGCAGCGTCGAGAGCTTGTTCAGGGCGAAATCGATTTCGCGCTCGACCACGCCGCCATTGGCGATGCGGCCGACGGTCGGCACGCCGCGGGTGATCTTGGTGGCATCGCCCTCGGCCGAGAAGCCGGAGATCGCCACGGGCCCCTGCGAGACGGCGTAGACCTCGCCATCGGCGCCGAGCAGCGGTGTGACCAGCAACGTGCCGCCCTGCAGCGACTTGGAGTCGCCCATCGCCGAAACGGTGACGTCGACGCGGGTGCCCTGCGTCGAGAAGGGCGGCAGGTTGGCGGTGACCATCACGGCGGCGACGTTGGCGGTGCGCATGTTGGCGCCGCGCGTGTTGACGCCGAGGCGCTCCAGCATCGCCTGCAGCGACTGCTTGGTGAAAGGCGTGTTGTTCAGCGTGTCGCCCGTGCCGTTGAGGCCGACGACGATGCCGTAACCGAGCAGCTGGTTGGTGCGCACGCCCTCGACCGCGGCGAGATCCTTGATCCGAGACAGCCCGAACACCGGCTGTGCCGACAGGCCGACCGCCACGGCCAGCAGGGCGGCCAGCGGCTTCAGCAGCGTCGTCAGGGCGGAGTTGCGGAACATGCTTCGGCACCAGGGGACAGGTTCAAGTTCACCATCCCTTGCGAGCCGCGTGCCATTCAGGTCAAAATTGAAAAGCCTTGTTTGTCAGTCGTTTGGAGTTTTGAGGCATCCTCGGGGCAGGCTTTCGCGGGCTGCGCTTCCTGCCGGGGCGGCAGTTTCTGCCGGGTCATTTACCGGCTGTTAACCATGCCGAGCGAGGCTTGGGCCACTCTTGCACAAGGCCGCCATGATCAGGATCGACCAGCGCGCGCCGGTCTCGAATGCCGGCCCGGCCAGTTCCGCGAGGCGCTCGAGCGGCGCCTCCTTCGCGCTTCCGACAGAGGATTCAGCCACCGCGACCCGCAGTGCCGGCGTCGGCACGACCGGGCCGCTCGATACCTTGCTGGCCGTACAGGCGCAGGAGGACCCGCAGGAGCGCAAGCGCCGGCAGGCTCGCCGCGGGAACGATCTGCTTGACGGGCTCGACCGGCTCAAGGCGGCGCTGCTCGCCGGCCGCGTGCTGCCCTCCGAACTCGAGCGCCTGCGCACGACGCTGGCGCTGCGGCGCGAGACGACCGACGATCCGCGCCTCGACGAGGTGCTGGCCCATATCGAGCTGCGCGCCGCCGTCGAGCTGGCGAAGCTGAAGCGGTAATGGCGTCATGCTCGGGCTTGACCCGAGCATCTCGGAAACCAGCATTGACCCTCACGAGATTCTCGGGTCTGCGCTTCGCTTCGCCCGAGAATGACGCTCAAGCAAATGTTGGCTCAGCGAATGAACTGGTCGACATACTCCGCGCCGAGGCCGTTCTGCGCGTAGTGGGCGCGGCATTTGTCGATGCGGGTGAAGACGTCGTCATAGCCGAGGCATTTGCCGTCCGGGTCGACATAGATCATCGCGCCGTTCACCTGGAACATGGTGATCATCTCCTCGACATCGGGATCGACCACTAGCGTATGCGTCTCGCCCGGCGCCTCGTAGACATAGGAGCCCTCGGTCGCGACCCAGTCATGCTCCAGGTAGCGCCACTTGCCCTTCAGCACATAGCCGTGGACCGGCAGCGGATGGCGATGGCGCGAGAGCACGCCGGCGCGCCGGACCTTGAGCAGGTTCATCCAGTAGCCGCGCGAAACACACAGGAGCAGCGGGCGGAACCAGACATTGTCGTCGACCGGCACCCAGACGCGCTCGTCGGTCGGGATGACGTTGGGTACGATCAGCTCCGGCGGCGATTCCTTCGGCTGCGGGTGGCGATAGGGCGTCCAGCGCTCTTCCTGCGTGGCTGCGACGGGTATCGGGCTCGTCGTGTTCATGGCGTCTCTCCCGTGCTGATCTTCTGATTCAAGTGATGCGCAATCTGATTCAACGCTTTCGCCGAACCCTTTGAGCGGGATCGGTTTTCTAGACTGCGAGATAGCCGCCATCGACCGGCAGGATCGCGCCCGTGATAAACTGCGCCGCATCCGAAAGCAGGAACGCGATGGCGCCGCCGACGTCGCCGGGCTGGCCCCAGCGGCCCATCGGCGTGCGGGCGAGGATCGGGGCGGAGCGTTCGGCGTCCTCGACCAGCGGCCTTGTCAGTTCGGTTTCGATCCAGCCGGGCGCGACCGCGTTTACGCGGATGCCGTCCGTCGCCCAGGCGGCGGCGAGCGATTTGGTGAGTTGGCCGATACCGCCCTTCGAGGCCGCATAGCCCGGCGCGAAGGCCGAGCCGTGGAAGGTCAGCATCGATGCGATGTTGACGATGGCGCCGCCGGCCTTGGCTGCGAGCTTGTCCTTTGCGGCGAGGCACATCCGCATGCTGCCGTTGAGGTTGACCTCGATCGTCAGGCGGAAGGCGTCGATCTCGAATTCCTTGCCACCGCGCTGGATCATGCCGGCGCAGTTCACGAGCGCATCAAGGCGCGGACAGGCCGCGACGATGGCGGCGACCTGATCGTCGCGCGTCACGTCGAGCCGGGCATGGCGGATGGCGGGATGGGCGGGAGCCGCCGCGACCTCTTCCTCCGTCAAACCGGTGGCCAGGACGTCGTAGCCGGCCTGGGCGAGGGAGAGTGCGGCGCCAGCGCCGATGCCGCGCGTGCCGCCGGTGACGAGAGCGAATTTGGTCGAAGTCGAGTGTGTCATGGCCTGGAGGCTAGTGCGGCAGGCACCCGTGGGAAAGGGCGCTGCCCGCAGGCCGGCATGCCGTGACGGCCGGTCGAATCAGCGCCACTCGTATTTCAGGGAGAGCATGGCCCGGCCGCGTGTCTCGTAATCGCTGGCGACGAGCGGGAGCTTGCGTGCCAGCGTGACATCGAAGGAGGTCTGCCAGGGCAGGTCCGCGAGCTTGGCGAGGTCGACGGAGAGCTTCATCTCCGGCGTCAGTGCCGAATGCAGGCCATCGCCCGGCGCGAAGACGTAATTGCCGGCCATGGCGAGCTGCGATGTCAGCGTGAGATGCGGCAGCAGTTCCTGGCGGTAGCCGATCAGCGCTTCGCCGATCTGCTCCGGGCTGGAGTAGAGCGAGCTGCCGCCGCCGGTGGCGACGCCCCAGATGAAACCCGCTCCCGAGCCGACCGGCTGGGCCAGCCGCCAGTTCAGCCGCGCATCGCGCGTCGCGCCCACGCTCGCCGGGGCGGACAACGTGGTCGAGAGCGAGAAGACATCCTTGCCGAGCTTGAAGCCGACGGAGCGATCCTGGGCGGCGCTCATCGTATCCTGCCGCGCAGCGAAACCGTTGCGGACGATGTCGACGGGGATGGGGGTGCGGGCGCGCAGATGCGCGCCGGAGGCTGCGTTCGCGCGGCCGATCGCGGCCAGCGCCGGATTGAAGACGATCGCGTCGGCATCGCCCGCAGTGGGCGGGGCGGCGTCCATTTCGCCGGCGTCCAGATCCTGCAAGGCCGCGCGCGGAATCGGCAGCTGCACGGCATCCGGCGGGGAGGCCTGAGCGGAGGCCGCACCCGGGAGCAAAATGACTGCGAGAAGCAGCGCGGCCGGCGGCATCGCGGCGTTGCCGGCAATGATGAATCTGAACACGTCGTTCGTCCTGTCGCTATGACGAGCGGCAGGTCAGGCTAGGGTGGGAAGGTGCCGATTTTGCGGCAGTGCAGCATAGCCGGCTGCGGCGCGCATTGCCCAAAAGCGGCGCTTCCCCCTCGGCCCCGAACCCGCTAGGAAGCGACCAGCCGCGAACCGCGGCCAAAATGCTGCGGTTTCGGATTGTTCTATCTGGAGAGCACAGGGATCATCGCATGAGCAAGATCAAGGTCGCCAACCCGGTCGTCGACATGGACGGCGACGAGATGACCCGCATCATCTGGCAGAAGATCAAGGACACGCTGATCTTCCCGTATCTCGACCTCGAGCTGGACTATTACGACCTCTCGGTCGAGAACCGCGACGCGACCGACGACCGGGTCACCATCGACGCCGCGAACGCCACCAAGAAGCATGGCGTCGCCGTGAAGTGCGCCACCATCACGCCGGACGAAGCCCGCGTGAAGGAGTTCAATCTCAAGTCGATGTGGAAGTCGCCGAACGGCACGATCCGCAACATCCTCGGCGGCGTGATCTTCCGCGAGCCGATCATCTGCAAGAACGTGCCGCGCCTCGTGCCGGGCTGGACGCAGCCGATCGTGATCGGCCGCCACGCCTATGGCGACCAGTATCGCGCGACCGACTTCAAGTTCCCGGGCAAGGGCACGCTTTCGATCAAGTTCGTCGGCGAGGACGGCGCGGTGATCGAGAAGGAGGTCTTCAAGGCCCCCGACGCCGGCGTCGCCATGGCGATGTACAATCTCGACGAGTCGATCAAGGACTTCGCGCGGGCTTCGCTCAACTACGGCCTGATGCGCAAGTACCCGGTCTATCTCTCGACCAAGAACACCATCCTCAAGACCTATGACGGCCGCTTCAAGGACATCTTCCAGGAGATCTACGAGAAGGAGTTCAAGGCCGAATTCGACAAGCTCGGCATCACCTACGAGCACCGCCTGATCGACGACATGGTGGCGTCGGCGATGAAGTGGTCCGGCGGCTATGTCTGGGCCTGCAAGAACTACGATGGCGACGTGCAGTCCGACACCGTGGCCCAGGGCTTCGGCTCGCTCGGCCTGATGACCTCGGTGCTGATGACGCCGGACGGCAAGACCGTCGAGGCCGAGGCCGCCCACGGCACGGTGACCCGCCACTTCCGCGAGCACCAGAAGGGCCGGGAGACCTCGACGAACTCGATCGCCTCGATCTTCGCCTGGACGCGCGGTCTCGCTCACCGCGCCAAGCTCGACAACAATGCCGAGCTCGCCAAGTTCGCGAGCCTGCTCGAGAAGGTCACGGTCGACACGGTCGAGGCCGGCGACATGACCAAGGACCTCGCCTTGCTGGTCGGCCCCGACCAGAAGTTCCTCTCGACCACCGGCTTCCTCGAGAAGGTCAGCGAGAACATGCGCAAGGCGATGGCGGCCTGACGCAGCCTTTCCTGCGGATATTATAAGAGCCCGGCCGAGAGGCCGGGTTTTTTTGTCGGCGATTGAGCCACTCGGAACGTGCTGGTCGGCTCGGCGTTATCGCTCACGGACTCATCGGAGACGGACGAACGCCGGAGGCATGCCATGCCGAAGATCGATCTCGCCGTCGTGCCCGAGGTAAAAGGAGCGGGCTATCCGCCGCCCTTCGACCGGCCCTGCGAGGAGCGGGTCAGGCAGCGGCTGGGCAATGCCGGCGGATTGCAGGATTTCGGTGTGAACCTCATGCATCTGCTGGCCGGCGGCTGGTCCTCGCAGCGCCACTGGCATTCGCATGAGGACGAGTTCGTGCATGTGCTGATGGGCGAGCTGGTTCTTGTCGAGGACGACGGCGAGACGCTGTTGCGCGCCGGCGACTGTGCCGCCTTTCCAAAGAACAGCGGCAACGGCCATCACCTGATCAATCGCTCGGATGCGACGGCGGTCTATCTCGAAGTGGGCTCGCGCTGGCCCGCCGACGTGACCACCTGTTCCGATGTCGATATGATCAGCGCCAACGCTGACGGACGCTTCGTGCACAAGAACGGCGAACCTTATCCCGACCGGTAGCGTTATGCTGTTCGAGCCGGCAGCAATCCTCTGGCGATCGGCGGATACGGAGAAGCAAAGATGCCTGAGAACGCCTCGGAACTCGACGACCGGATCGCCATCGCCAGGAAGAATATCTCCGAGCTCATGGAGCAAGCGACCGGTGCATCCGGCGCTGCCGTCGAGGAGAGCCTCGCCACGCGGCTCAACGAGCAGCAGGATCTGCTCAACGACCTGCTGAAGAAGCGCGAGGCGATGGGCTAAAGCCTGCCGACCTTTCACGGAGACACGCAGTCATCTCGGGCTTGACCCGGGATCCGTGCCGGAGCGCTACCGATAGAGGTTCAGGCATGGATCCCGGATCGCCGCTTCGCTCTGTCCGGGACGACCCGCTTTTCGACGAAAACGCAGCAAGCTCCAGGATGCCGGTTAATCAGCCCGAGCGTCTTTGTGGGATGGCGCCCGTCACATCCCGTCATTCCACGATGACGCGATGGCGCGCGAGGATGCGCAGCCCGCTAACCGGCGCGTTCATCACATAGCGCAACTCGTAGGTGCCGGGCTGGTCCGGCGCCTCCAGCACGGCCTCGACATTCTCTGCCGGAAAGAAGCGCGGCCCTTCCGCATCCACAGGCGCATCGGGAAAGACCAGCGCGACGCGGTCGAGTTCGCCGTTCGGGCCGATGCCTCGGACCGGCAATCCCTGGCCCCGACTGACGCGCGCAGGCGCCGCGAGCGTAGCGCTCGGCTCGGTCGTGACGAGCGGCTGGCGCAACAGGATGGCCGGCGCGCCATCCTTCTCGACTGTAAGGCGCAGCTCGTAGGTTCCGGCCAAGCCGGGCGTCGGCAGCACGGGAACCGTGTTCCTCGGTTCGATCACGACGATCGCGGTGGCATCCGGATCATCCGGGCGGGCGATGGCGAGGCGGGCGCCCTGCGGCGGGCGGCTCAGGAAGACGCTGAGCGGCGCGCCCGCGACGATGGTGCGCGCCGCCGAAAGCGCGGGGCCTTCGGCCTTGCGCGGTGTCGGCCTGGTCTGTGCCGCAGCGAGCGCCGGCCAGAGGCCGGCCGCCAGCAGCAGGGCACGGCGGGAGAGGGCGCCGGTCTGGCGCTGCCCGCCGGCCGTCATCAGCCCATCGCGGCCGCGACGGCGTCGAGCGCGGCCTGCGCCTTGCTGCCATCCGGCCCGCCGGCCTGGGCCATGTCGCGACGGCCGCCGCCACCCTTGCCGCCGAGCTGCTCGGACGCCGCGCGCACCAGCGCGACCGCGTCGAAGCGCTCGGTCAGATCGGGCGTGACGCCGACGACGACGCCGGCCTTGCCGTCATCGGCGACGCCGACGATGGCGACGACGCCGGAGCCGACGCGGGCCTTGGCCTCGTCCGCGAGGCTCTTAAGATCCTTCATCTCGATGCCGGTGACGGCGCGGGCCAGGAGCTTCGCCCCGGCGATCTCGCGCACCGGATCCTCGGCCGCACCGCCGCCGCCCATGGCGAGCTTCTTGCGAGCCTCGGTCAGTTCGCGGTCGAGCTTGCGACGCTCCTCGATCAGGGCGGCGAGGCGGTTGCCGGCCTCGGAAGCCGGAACCTTGAGCAGGCCTGCCAGCCCGTCGAGCAGGCGCGATTCCTCGTTGAGGCGGAGCCGCGCGCCGTTGCCGGTCATGGCTTCGAGGCGGCGCACGCCGGCCGCGACGGCGCCTTCGCCGACGATGCTGACGAGGCCGATATCGCCGGTGCGTGCGGCATGGGTGCCGCCGCAGAGCTCGACCGAATAGGCCCGGCCTGCCGGATTCGTGCCCATCGCCACGACGCGGACCTCATCGCCGTACTTCTCGCCGAAGAGGGCGCGGGCACCCGATTCGCTCGCCTCGTCGACGCTCATCAGCCGGGTCGTGACCGGCTCATTCCTGAGCACGATGGCGTTGGCGATCTCTTCGACCTCGCGCAGCTCCTCGTCGCTGATCGGCTTGGGATGCGAGAAGTCGAAGCGCAGGCGATCGGGCGAAACGAGCGAGCCCTTCTGCGCGACATGGTCGCCGAGGACGAGACGCAGCGCCTCGTGCAGCAGATGCGTCGCCGAATGGTTGGCGCGGATGGCGGTGCGCCGGTCATGGTCGACGATCAGCTCGACGGCCTGGCCGAGCTTGAGCTCGCCTTCCTTGACGGTGACGCTGTGGGCGAAGACATCGCCGAGCTTCTTCTGGACATCGCCGACCTCGACCAACGTGCCCGGCGCCTTGATCAGGCCGGCATCGCCGACCTGGCCGCCGGACTCGCCGTAAAACGGCGTCTGGTTGACCAGCAGGAAGCCGCTCTCGCCGGCCTTGAGCGATTGCACCTCGGCGTTGTCGCGGATCAGCGCGGTGACCACGCCCTCGGCGGTCTCGGTGTCGTAGCCGAGGAACTCGGTAGCGCCGAGCTTGTCGCGCAGCGGATACCAGAGCGTCTCGGTCGCGGCCTCGCCGGAGCCGGCCCAGGCGGCGCGCGCCTTGGCCTTCTGCTGCTGCATGGCGGCATCGAAGCCCTCGGTATCGACGGTGATCTCGCGGGCGCGCAAGGCGTCCTGCGTCAGGTCGAGCGGGAAGCCATAGGTGTCGTAGAGCGTGAAGGCGACGTCGCCCTTGAGGCTCTGGCCGGCGGTCAGATCCTTCGAGGCGTCGTCGAGAAGGGTGAGCCCGCGCGCCAGCGTGGTGCGGAAGCGGGTCTCTTCCAGCTTCAGCGTCTCGGTGATCAGCGCCTCGGCGCGCAGCAATTCGGGATAGGCGCGGCCCATCTCGCGGGTCAGTGCCGGCACGAGCTTATAGAGCAGCGGCTCCTTGGCGCCGAGCAACTGCGCATGGCGCATGCCGCGGCGCATGATCCGGCGCAGCACATAGCCGCGGCCCTCGTTCGACGGCAGCACACCGTCGGCGATCAGGAAGGACGAGCAGCGCAGATGGTCGGCGATGACGCGATGGCTCGCCTTCATCGGTCCGTCCGCATCGACCGAGGTCAGGTCGGCGATGGCGCCGATCAGGGCGCGGAACAGGTCGATGTTGTAGTTGTCATGCGTGCCCTGGAGCACGGCGGCGATGCGCTCCAGCCCCATGCCGGTGTCGATCGAGGGGCGGGGCAGGTCGGTCCGGATGCCGCCCGCAGCTTCCTCGTACTGCATGAAGACGAGGTTCCAGATCTCTATGAAGCGGTCGCCGTCTTCCTCGGGCGAGCCGGGCGGGCCGCCCCAGATATGGTCGCCGTGATCGAAGAAGATCTCGGAGCAGGGGCCGCAAGGGCCGGTGTCGCCCATGCGCCAGAAATTGGCCGAGGTCGGGATGCGGATGATCTTGTCGTCGGTCAGCCCGGCGATCTTCTTCCAGAGGGCATGCGCCTCGTCGTCCTCGGAATAGACGGTGACGATGAGCTTGTCCTTGGGCAGGCCGAATTCGCGGGTGACCAGCGTCCAGGCGTGATGGATCGCCTGGTCCTTGAAATAATCGCCGAAGGAGAAGTTCCCCAGCATCTCGAAGAAGGTGTGGTGGCGCGCGGTGTAGCCGACATTATCGAGGTCGTTGTGCTTGCCGCCGGCGCGCACGCATTTCTGGGCGGTGGTGGCGCGCGAATAGGGGCGCCTTTCCTGGCCCGTGAAGACGTTCTTGAATTGCACCATGCCCGAATTGGCGAACATCAGCGTCGGGTCGTTGCGCGGCACGAGCGGGCTCGACGGCACGACTTCGTGGCCGTTGGACTTGAAGTAGTCGAGGAAGGTCGACCGGATATCGTTGACGCCGCTCATCGGTTCTTGCGCTTCTCAACACGGGCAAAGGGCCGGGTGCGCCCGGCGGGAACGACCGGTTCTAGTCAGGCGGCTCGCCCCTGTCCAGAAAGCTGGTTGCAGCGCACAGGCCGCAAGGCCTCATCTGCTAACGAAAACGGGCGACCCGAAGGCCGCCCGCGTTTCTCAGCACGTAATTCTCGGGCGAGGCAAAGCCGATACCCGGGAATCTCTTGCAGGAGATGCTCGGGTCGAGGCCGAGCAGGACGAAACTGGACTTCTCAGGCTTCGCCTTCGTCGAGATCGTCCGCGCCCGGGGTGGCTTCGTCGAGGATGCGGTCGGCGACCAGGCCGGAGTTCTGGCGGATCGTGGCCTCGATCTTGGCGGCCATGTCGGGATTGGCCTTGAGGAAGGTCTTGGCGTTCTCGCGTCCCTGGCCGAGGCGCTGGCTGTCGAAGGAGAACCAGGCGCCTGCCTTCTCGACCATGCCGGCCTTGACGCCGAGGTCGATCAACTCGCCGACCTTGGAAATGCCCTCGCCGAACATGATGTCGAACTCGACCTGCTTGAAGGGCGGCGCGACCTTGTTCTTGACGACCTTGACGCGAACCTGGTTGCCGGTCGCCTCGTCACGCTCCTTCAGCGTCGAGACGCGGCGGATGTCGAGGCGGACAGAGGCATAGAACTTCAGTGCGTTGCCGCCTGTGGTGGTCTCCGGGCTGCCGTACATCACGCCGATCTTCATGCGGATCTGGTTGATGAAGATGACCATGCAGTTCGAGCGCGAGATCGAGGCGGTGAGCTTGCGCAGCGCCTGGCTCATCAGGCGGGCCTGCAGACCGGGCTGGACATCGCCCATCTCGCCCTCGATCTCGGCGCGGGGCGTGAGCGCGGCGACGGAGTCGACCACGAGCACGTCGATCGCGCCGGAGCGGACGAGCGTGTCGGTGATCTCGAGCGCCTGCTCGCCGGTGTCGGGCTGCGAGATCAGGAGATCGTCGAGATTGACGCCGAGCTTGCGGGCATAGATCGGGTCGAGCGCATGCTCGGCATCGACGAAGGCGCAGACGCCGCCCTTCTTCTGGGCTTCGGCGATGGTGTGGAGCGCGAGCGTGGTCTTGCCCGAGGATTCCGGCCCGTAGATCTCGATCACGCGGCCCCTGGGAAGGCCGCCGACGCCGAGCGCGATGTCGAGGCCGAGCGAGCCGGTCGAGATGGTCTCGATCTCGATCGAGGGCGAGTTCTTGCCCAGGCGCATGATCGAGCCCTTGCCGAAGGCGCGTTCGATCTGGGAGAGCGCCGCATCGAGCGCCTTGGCCTTGTCCATCGAGGAGCCTTCCACGAGCTTGAGATTTGCCTGATTCACGGTTCGGGCTCCTTATGGCAGGGCTACGGGGACATCTCAATGCGTCTTGACAGGAGGATGGTCACGCTTTGTTCCAGGCAGCAAGTTCTTTTTTTGTTCCCTCTGTCAGTTTGTGTCAGGAGGAGCCGAGTAATGGTCGCGCCATGCTCGTGGAGCTGACGCCAATAGTTATTATCGTTCCATTATGCGTATGATGCATATCAAGCCATGGCATTTCCCATGCCGCGGCCTTTCGTTTCCTGTTATTGCGCCCGGCTTCCGCATTTGTTCGCGAAAGTTGCCAACGTGTCTCCCGCCCCTGCACCTGCCGCCCTGAACTCGCCGCGCCGCATCCTGCTCGCCAGCCTGATCGGCACGACGATCGAGTTCTTCGACTTCTACATCTATGCGACGGCGGCGGTGATCGTGTTCCCGAAGCTGTTCTTCCCGGGCGGCGATCCGACCACCGCCATGCTCCAGTCCTTCGCGACCTTCGCCATCGCCTTCTTCGCGCGGCCGATCGGCGCGGCGATCTTCGGCCATTTCGGCGATCGCATCGGCCGCAAGGCCACGCTCGTCGCCGCGTTGATGACGATGGGGCTTTCGACCGTCGCGATCGGCCTGCTGCCGACCTATGCCGCTGTCGGCGTGCTGGCGCCGCTGCTGCTGGCGTTGTGCCGGCTCGGGCAAGGCCTCGGGCTCGGCGGCGAATGGGGCGGGGCGGTGCTGCTCGCCACCGAGAACGCGCCTCCCGGAAAATCTGCCTGGTACGGCATGTTCCCGCAACTCGGCGCGCCCGTGGGCTTCATCTGCGCCACCGGCAGCTTCCTGGCGCTCGATGCGTTGCTCACCGACGAGCAGTTCTTCAGCTTCGGCTGGCGCATCCCGTTCATCGCCAGCGCGCTGCTGGTCTTCATGGGGCTCTATGTCCGCCTGCGCATCAGCGAGACGCCCGCCTTCCGCAAGGCGATGGAGAAGCATGAGCGCGTGCAGGTGCCCTTCGTCAGCATCTTCGCCGAGCACAAGCTCGCGCTGCTCTGCGGCACCTTCGCGGCGCTGGCGACCTTCGTGCTGTTCTACCTGATGACCGTGTTCTCGCTGAGCTGGGGCACGACCAAGCTCGGCTTCTCGCGCGATCAGTTCCTGCCGCTGCAGATGATCGGCGTCGTGTTTTTCGGCCTGACGATCCCGGTCTCGGCCGTGCTGGCCGACCGCTTCGGCCGCCGCCAGACCTTGCTGGCGACGACGCTCGGCATCGCGATCTTCGGCTTCCTGCTGGCGCCGCTCTTCGGCTCGGGCAGCACGCTCGGCGTGCTCGCCTTCTTCGTGGTCGGCCTGTCGCTGATGGGCTTTACCTACGGGCCGCTGGGCACGGCGCTGGCCGAGATGTTCCCGACGGCTGTGCGCTATACCGGCGCTTCGCTGACCTTCAATCTCGGCGGCATCGTCGGGGCGTCGCTCGCGCCCTATGTCGCGACCTGGCTCGCGACGGAGAAGGGGCTCGCCTATGTCGGCTACTATCTCAGCCTCTCGGCCGCGTTGACGATCCTGGCGCTGCTCGGGGTCGGGGCGCTGGCCGGGCGTGACGCCAAAGATGCCAGTACAGTGCCGGCGGCGCACTGAGCCAGGTCAGCCGTCATGCTCGGGCTTGCAGGAGGAGGCTCCTGCAGCTGTTCCGGCATGAGATTCTCGGGTCTGCGCTTCGCTTCGCCCGAGAATGACGCCCGCACTCAACTCCGGGCTTGAAACCCGTCAGCCCATCGCGGCTTTCACCGTCTCGACGAGCTGCTTCATGGTGAAGGGCTTGGGCAGGAAGTGGAAGCTCTCGCCCTCCGGCAGGTTCTTGCGGAAGGCCTCCTCGGCATAGCCGGAGACGAAGACGACCTTGGTGTTCGGGTTGCGCTGGCGCAGCTCGCCCAGCAGCGTCGGGCCGTCCATCTCCGGCATCACGACGTCCGAGACGACGAGGTCGATCCGGCCATCGTTCTTCAGGAAGATGTCGAGTGCCTCGACACCGGAGGCGGCTTCGTGGACGGTGTAGCCGCGTGAGACCAGCATGCGGGCGTTGAGCGCGCGCACCGCGTCCTCGTCCTCGACCAGCAGGATGACGCCGGCGCCGGTGTGATCGGCGGCGAGCTTCTTCGGCGCTTCCTTGGCGGCGGCCTCGGCGGCGATCTCTTCCTGGCTCGGGACGTGGCGCGGGAGGAATATCTGGAAGGCCGTGCCCTTGCCGACGGTGGAATCGACGAAGACGTAGCCGCCGGTCTGCTTGACGATGCCGTAGACCATCGAGAGGCCGAGGCCCGTACCCTTGCCGACTTCCTTGGTGGTGAAGAACGGCTCGAAGATCTTGTCGAGATGCTCCTGCGGGATGCCGGTGCCGCTATCCTCGACCTCGAGCAGCACATAATCGTCGGTGGGCAGGGCGGCATGCCCGAAGCTCACGCAGTCCTCGCGGGCGACGTTGCGGGTGCGCACCGTCAGCTTGCCGCCATTGGGCATGGCATCGCGGGCGTTGACGGCGAGATTGACGATGACCTGCTCGAGCTGGCCGAGATCGGCCTTTACCGGCCAGAGGTCGCGGCCCTGGCGGACGTCGAGCGTCACCTTGTCGGCGACGACGCGCTTCAGCATCAGCGAGAGGTCGGACAGCACCTCGCCGAGCTCCAGCACCTGCGGGCGCAGGGTCTGGCGGCGCGAGAAGGCGAGCAGCTGCCTGACCAGCGCTGCGGCGCGGTAGGCGTTCTGCTTGATCTGCATGATGTCCGGGAAGGACGGATCGGTCGGCCGGTGGCTGGCGAGCAGGAACTCGGAGGCGTTGATGATGACCTGCAGCACGTTGTTGAAGTCGTGCGCGATGCCGCCGGCGAGCTGGCCGACGGCCTGCATCTTGCCCGCCTGGTCCATGTTGTCGCGCAGCTTGCGCTCGGCCGTGGTCTCGAGCGCGTAGACGATGGCGCGCTCGCCGTCGCCGTCCTCCGAGGCCGCGACGGGGGTGAGGTAGAGCTTGGCCGAGCGGCCATCCTCCCCGGCGAGCGTCAGGTCGAGTGGGTTCACGCCGGCGCTGCCGTCCACGACCTCCGCGAGGGCGCGTTCGAGGCCGGACTCGGGCGCGACCAGATCGTGGATCGTCTGTGGCTGCGCGCCGGCCGGCGTCAGACGGGCGAAGGCGGCGTTGGAGCGCAGGATCGCGCCGGTCTTGTCGACGGTCGCGATCGCCATCGGCGTCGAGTGGAAGAAGCGGGCGAAACGGACTTCGGCATCGCTGCCAACGTCGATGCCGGCCTCCCCGGAGGCCCGGTTGAGGACGAGGGTGCGGGAGGGGCCGGCGCGGCCATCCTGCCCGAAGGCGACCTGATGGTGCAGGCGCACGGGCAGGGGGGCGCCGTTGCGGCGCTTCAGGTCGACGTCGAGAACCTCGACGCGGACATCGCCCGGCTGACCACGGATCGCCTGGATCAGCGCGGCGGCGGCGGGCGTGCAGATGTCGTCGAGATGCAGGCCGCCCGAGCCGAAGCGGGCGAGATCGAAATCGAGCCAGCTCGACAGCGTGGCGTTGAGGTAGGAGACCTCGCTATCGGCATCGATCGAGATGAATCCCGCCGGTGCGTGGTCGAGATAGTCGATCGCGTGCTGGAGTTCCTGGAAGGCGTTCTCCTGCCGCTCGCGCTCAGGCGTGATGTCGGTGACCGACCAGAGCGTCGCATTGCCCGCCTCGCGACGGACCGGCGAGACGCGCACGCGGTACCAGCCGACCTCGCCGCGCCCGTTCAGGGCCGGCTCGAGGCGGACCTCCTCGATCAGGCGGCGGTTCTCGCGGGCTGCGGCCGCAAGCCGGTAGATCGCCTCCGAGACATCGGCGCGGCCGGTGAGCAGCCGCCCGACCGGCTTGATGTCGTTCGCGCCGGTGGCGCCCGCCAGCGCGAGGTAGGTCTCGTTGGCGTAGACGATGTCGTTCTCGCCTTCGGTCACGACGATGCCTTCATCGGCGGCGTCGACGATCGTCTTGGTCAGGTCGTTGCGGGCGGCGCGGCCGGAGAACTGGACCAGGCCGATGGCGAAGGCGAAGAGGCCGAAGACGCCGACAACGGACAGAATGGCCAGCAGGCCGAGGATGAGCGGCTGCGCCCATTCGTTGGCGATGAAGCCGAGCGCGATGGCGGCGCCGACCAGCAGGCCCGCGACCAGCAGGATGACGCCGATATGGCCCGGCTTGTCGGAGCGATCGATCGTTGTGGTCGCCGTGGTGCCGCTCATGCGGTGAAGTCCGTTCCCTTGCGGCCGCGCCGAAAATTCGCGGCCAACCTTCCTTCGCATCCGTGCCGAGTTAGGCGCGCCGACCCTTCAGGCGCAAGACGTAACCGATGACTTCCGCCACCGCCTGATAGTGTTCGACAGGAATTTCTTCGTCGATGCGGACGGTAGCATAGAGCGCACGCGCCAGCGGTGGGTTCTCGATGATCGGCACGCGATGCTCGCCGGCGACCTCGCGGATCTTCAGCGCCATGGTATCGACGCCCTTGGCCAGGCAGAGCGGGGCGGCCATGCCGGGCTCGTATTGCAGGGCGACGGCGAAGTGGGTCGGGTTGGTGATGATCACGGTGGCCTTCGGCACGGCCGCCATCATGCGCTTGCGCACGCGCTGGGAGCGGATCTGACGCAGCTTGGCCTTGATCTCGGGATTGCCTTCGGAGTTCTTGAACTCGTCCTTGAGCTCCTGCTTCGTCATCTTCTGGCGCTGGTACCAGGAGAAGCGCTGCCAGCCGAAGTCGCCGATGGCGACGTTGGCGAAGAGCGCGAGCACGGAGCCCATCAGCTTGATGGCGAGCGTGAGCGTTGCCGGCATCAGGGCAGCGACGTTCATCTGCACGAAGGCTTCGAGCCGGTCGTGCTGGTTCCAGAGCGTGAACCAGACCACGGCGCCGATCAGCGCCGTCTTGGCGAGGCCCTTGGCGAAATTGACCCAGGCTTCCTTGCCGAACATGCGCTTGGCGCCGGCCATCGGAGAGAGGCGGCTGAACTTCGGCATCAGCGGCTCGAAGGTCCAGAGCGGCTTGTGCTGGAGCATGGCGCCCACGAGCCCGGCGCAGAGGATGAACGCGAAGGGCATGCCGAGCGCCATGAAGCCGGTCAGCACGCCCTGCCGCGTGACCTGCATGAAGGCTGCGCCATCGGAGGGAACCTGATGGGCGTTCATCAGGAAGGAGCGCAGCGACAGCATGGCGTCACGGGCCGACCAGCCGGCGGCCACCAGCAAGGCGAGGGTGAAGCCGCTGAGCACGAAGAACGTGCCGATTTCCTGCGATTTGGGTACGTCGCCCTTGTCGGTGGCCTCGTCCAGCTTTCGCTGTGTCGGGTCTTCTGTCCTGTCTTCGTTTTCGGCATCTTCGGACATGGCGCCCTCAATTGCCGGTGAACTGGCGCAGGAAGGCGCCGAGATCGTTCAGGAAGACGCTCATCATCACACTGACGACGACGAGCAGGACGAGCATGCCGCCAATGATCGAGGCCGGCACGGCGAGGAAGAAGACCTGCAACTGCGGCATCATCCGCGCCAGCACGCCCAGCCCGAGATTGAACAGCAGGCCGAAGACGAGGAAGGGCGCCGAGATCTGGATCGCCAGGGCAAAGCCGCGCGCCGCCGACTGCACCGCGAGCGTCAGGATGTCCGTGAGATCGGGCACGCCGCCGGGCGGCAGCAGGCGGTAGCTCTCGTGGATCGCGGCGATGGCGACGTGGTGCAGGTCCGTCGTCAGGACCAGCGTGATGCCGAGCATGGTCAGGAAGTTGCCGATCGACGGGTTCTGCATGCCGCCGGTCGGGTCGACCGTCATGGCGAAGCCGAGGCCCATGGTCTGCGCGACGAGCGTGCCGGCCGTCTGCAGGCAGGCCATCACCAGCCGGGCGCAGACCCCGATGATCAGGCCGACCAGCAATTCGCCGATCAGGAGCGTGACGACGCCGGAGATGTCGGCGGGGATACGCAGGGAAGGGCGCGCCACGGGCAGGATCATCAGCGCGATGAAAAAGGCGAGTGAGAGCCGGCCGCGCGAGAAGATGAAGCGCTCGCCGATGCCCGGCATGAGCATGACGAGCGTGCCGACGCGCGCGAAGACGAGCACGAAAATGGCGCTGAGCTCGGGCAGGATCGCGATCTGCATCGTGCCGCAGGCACCCTTACGCCAGCGCGGGTGCCGCGAGGCTGCTCCGGCCAGGGCCGGCTGCAGTCGCGACAGGCTCATCCGCCCGTGGCGATTCGGACGGCGACTCGCCCCATATAACCCGCCAGCGCGTCACCCATGAACGGCAGAAACAGCAGCAGCGCGGCAAAGACCGCGACGATCTTCGGAACGAAGACCAGCGTCTGCTCCTGGATCTGCGTCAGCGCCTGGACCAGCGAGACGACGAGGCCGACGACGAGCGCGATCACCATCAGCGGCCCACCGACCTTGAGGAAGACGACGATGCCGTCGCGGGCGACGTCGAGAATGGCTCCGGAGGTCATGATGTTCGTCCGATCGCTGTGTGCATAGGTTTGTTGGGTTTCCCAGCCGTCAGACCGGCATCCGCATGATTTCCTCATAGGCCGCGATGACGCGGTCGCGCACCGCGACCAGCGTCTCGATCGCAGCCTCGCTCTCGGCGACGGCGGTCACGACATTGACGATGTCGGCCCGCCCGCCGGCGACGCTCGCCGTCTGGGTGTCGGCCTTGCGGCCGGCATCGGCGGTGGCGTCGATCGCCTTGCCCAGCAGAGCGGAGAAATCCGGCCCGGCGGCTTCCGCGCCGCCCAGGGCGGGCGGCTTGCGCATCAGATTTCCGGCGCCCATCCCCTGGATGGAGGCATAGGCTCCCGCGGCGAAGCTGGACGTGGCCATGGCGTGCTAACCCTTCAGGCGCGCAGGATGTCGATGGTGCGCTGGATCATCCGGCGCGTCGAAGAGATCAGGTTGAGGTTGGCCTCGTAGCTGCGCTGGGCCTCCCGCATGTCGACCATCTCGACCAGCGAGTTGACGTTGGGCATCGCGACGTCGCCCTTGGCGTCGGCGGCCGGGTTGCCCGGCTCGTGCTTGACCTTGAAGGCGCTCTGGTCACGCTGGACCTTGCCGAGCGCGACGAGCTGGGCGTCGAGACTGCGGTCGAAATGACGCTGGAAGGTCGGGACCTTGCGGCGGTAGGGGTCGGCGCCGGCGCGCTCGGGGCCGGAATCTGCGTTGGCGATGTTCTCGGAGATGACGCGCATCCGGCCTGACTGGCTGCGCAGGCCGGAGGCGGCGATGGCGATGCTCTTGATCAGGTCCATGACTCAGCGACCCTTGCCGATCGCGATCTTCATCAGGCCGAGACCCTTGCTGTAGAGCGAGGCGGCCAGCTGGTAGTCGGACTGGTTCTGCGCGACCTTGAGCATCTCGTCCTCGAGGTTCACGGCATTGCCGTTCGGGGTGGTCTCGAAGCGGGGGGCGCCGGTGCCGTCGAAGCCGCCATTGGCTGTGGACAGGCTCATATGCCCGACGCTGGTGCGGGCAAGCGCGACGCCGGCGCGAGCCGGGTCGACACTCGGCGGCTTGAGGTCGGCCGGGCGGAAGCCGGGGCTGTCGGCGTTGGCGACGTTTTCGGAGAGGATCTTCTGGCGCGATTGCTGGTATTGCATGCGCAGCTTCAGCGCCTGCATCAGGCCGCCACCGATGCTCAAGCCGTCATTCGCCATGGCTCCAGCCCCTCGTTCCGCTGCCGGTTACTAGGCAAATCCTGCCGGGCTCATGGTTAACAGCGGGTTAACCTCCTTGCATTTCGCAGGTGCGGTTAACCACGCGTTCACCATGTTTCCCGATAGTGAAAGCGTTATGCTATAGCCAAGGTGTTGAACCTCGTGCGGAACTTCGGCCGCCCGAGGCCGTCGTCGAAGATGAGGCAGACCTTGCAGAGCTTGTTCGGATTGGAACTCTCGACCGCGCAGAAGGTGATCGTCGCCTCTGTCGTCATCCTTGTACTTCTCGCCCTGCTCGGACTTTTCGTGCGACAGATCCAGGGCGGCCGGCTGCGCCTGCGCGGCCAGGCCGGGGGGCGCCAGCGCCAACCCCGGCTCGGCGTCGTCGACACTTACGATCTCGACCGCCAGCGGCAGCTCGTACTGATCCGGCGCGACAACATCGAACACCTCGTCATGATCGGCGGCGCCTCCGACGTCGTCGTCGAGACCAATATCATGCGCAGCGGGGGCAGGGCGGCGTCTCCGAGCTACGTCGATACGGCGATGCCGGACCGTCCGCTGCCGCCATTCGACACGCTCGTTCCTCCGGCCGAGCCCGCGCTGCGAACCGGCGAGGATGTCCGCAAGGCCGGCGCGATTGTCGAAGCGCCCGATGTCCTGCCGCCGTTGCCGAGCCGCCCGTCCTCGGCTCACGGCGACATTGCCGCCGCTGCAGCAGCCAGCGCCGGTGTTGCCGCTGCTCTCGGCTTCCCCGATTCGGAACCGCCGCCGGCACCGGCAAAGCCCGTTGCGCCTCCGCCGCCGCTGCCGATGACATCCGTCACGACCGGGCCGGCGCCGAGCTTCGCACGCGAGCATGCTCCGGCCCCGGCCGTCAGCGCCGGTGAGCTCGACGACATGACGCGCCAGCTCGAGGAGGCGCTGAAGCGCCCCTTCTCGGCCGTGCGCCCCGCCAATCTTCCGGGCGAGCCCCCGCAGGAAAGCATGGCTCCGCCGGTGAGATCGCCCGCCGCAGCGCTCAAGCCTGCCGAGAAGCCCGTCGTCGAAGCGCCGAAGCCTGCCCTAGAGCCGTTCCAGCCCGTGGCGCAGCCACCGATACCGGAGTTCAAGCCGGAATTCAGGCCTGAGCCGAAGACCGAGTTCAAGCCGGAGCCTGCGCCCATCCCGACGCCGACCCTTGCCCCTGCGCCGCGCCAGCCGATGCTCGCCAGCGACGTCGAGGCAGAACTGGCGGCTGCGCTCGGCCTGACGCCGGAGCGTGCGACTCCGACGGCCTTCGCACCCGTTCCCAAGGTGCCGGAGCCCAAGGCATCCGAAGCCAAGGCTCCCGAAGCCAAGGCTGCCGAGGTGAATACGCCCGAACCCAAGCCCGCCGAGGCGAAGGTCTCGGAGCCGACCAAGCCGGAGCCACAGCCGGCGGACGTTCCCGAGCCTGCCGTCGAGGCCAAGCCGGTGTCCGGCGAGTCTGGGTCGCTCATCGACACTGACGAACTCGATGAAGCCTTTGCCGCCGTCGAGAAGCCCGCGCCCGAGGCGAAGCCGAAGGCCGACAAGCCGGCCGAGACGGAATCGAAGGAAATCGACCCGTTCTCGGTCGATGCCATCGAAGCCGAGTTCGCTCGTCTGCTCGGGCGCGATCCCAAGGCGAAATCCTGAGCGGATAGCGAGCTGAAGGCTGTCGCCAGTCTGGCGGCGGCGACCATCAACAGGAATGTCGGGGCTCCGGCCTGCAGGCGCCGCGCAACCGTTGCGCGGCGTTTTCCCGCGACTAGCTTCGTGCTGTCCGATCGCGTGAGTCGGACGTAGCAACGGCCGCGCGTGACTCCCAGTTCCAGACCCGTGAGACGCTATCGATATGGCCGCGCCGCGCTGGCCGCGATGGTGCTGCTCACCCTGCAGGCCAGCCCGGCGCTGGCGCAGACGCTGTCGCTCGATCTCGGGCAGGGCGGAGGCGTCGCCGAGCGGGCGCTTCAGCTCATCGCCGTCATCACGGTGCTGTCGCTGGCGCCGTCGATCCTGATCATGGTGACGTCGTTCACCCGGATCGTGGTGGTGCTGTCGTTGCTGCGCTCG
Organism: Allobosea sp. P4_C6; assembly: GCF_056402015.1. Classification (NCBI taxonomy): domain Bacteria; kingdom Pseudomonadati; phylum Pseudomonadota; class Alphaproteobacteria; order Hyphomicrobiales; family Alloboseaceae; genus Allobosea; species Allobosea sp. P4_C6. Next base: position 58,031 of record NZ_JBFUIF010000002.1, on the reverse strand, counting down.
GCGCTGGGCACGCAGACGGCGCCGCCGAATGCCGTGATCATCGGGCTCTCGCTGTTCCTGACCGGCTTCGTCATGGCGCCTACGCTGCGCGAGGCCTACACAAATGCGGTGCAGCCGCTGGTCGCGGGGCAGATCCAGCCGCAGGAGGCCTATAACCGCGGCGTGGTGCCCTTCAAGACCTTCATGCTCCGGCATGTCCGCGAGAAGGATTTGTCGCTCTTCCTCGACATGTCGCAGGGCCCGCGGCCGCAGCAGCCGCAGGATGTCGGCGTCGAGGTGCTGGTGCCGGCCTTCATGATCTCGGAGCTGCGGCGTGCCTTCGAGATCGGCTTCCTGCTGTTCGTGCCCTTCCTGATCATCGACCTCGTCGTCGCCTCGATCCTGATGTCGGTGGGCATGATGATGCTGCCGCCGGTGACGGTGGCGCTGCCGTTCAAGCTGATCTTCTTCGTGCTGGTCGACGGCTGGGGGCTGGTGACCAGTTCGCTGGTCAAGAGCTATGGCGTCGGGGGCTGACGAGTAGAGTCGTCAGCGCTTCCTTGCGATTTCATAGACCCGCGAGCGTTCGCGCTTGCCGATCACGACGACGACGATCGTAACCGCTTCGTCCTCGACACGGTAGACCAGCCGGTAGCCGGCGGCGCGTAGCTTGATCTTGTAATGGTCGGGCATGCCGTGAAGAGCATCGGCCTGCACGCGAGGATTCATCAGCCGCTCGGCCAGTTTCCTCTTGAACTGCTCGCGCAGGGTCGCGCCAAGCTTGTCCCACTCCTTCCGTGCCGAGGGCAGGAATGCGAGCCTATAGGTCGTCAAGGCTGACGGGCTCGCTCTTCTCGTTCGCCCGCGCCTTGGCGACCTCTATGAGCGCCTGATCGTCAAGCGCGTCCATCATCGCCTCATAGGTCTCGGCGGGTACCACATAGGCCATGACACGATTGTGGTTCAGGATCGCGATGGGGTTGCCCCGCGCGCCGGCGACGACGGCGGTCGGATTCTTCTTGAGATCGGAAACGCTGACCGCGATCTCCGCTTCGACACGTTGCATGGTCCGACCTCCGGCTATCCTGAAGCAGGAGTTTTATATAGCACGAAATTTAGACCTATGTAGCGCTCTATTTAGGTTGGGCCGAGTCCTTCAGCTCACCACGACACGCCCGCGCTGGACGCGCAGGCTGAGCGAGCCGTTCTTGAGTGCCAGCGCCTTCTCGCCAAAGACCTCCCGTCGCCAGCCCTTGAGCGCGGGCACGTCCGAAAGCTCGTCGGACGCGATGGCCTCCAGGTCGTCGCTGGTGGCGATGATCTTCGGCGCGACGCGCTCGGCATCGGCAACCGCCTTGAGCAGCACCTTGAGCAGGTCGAGCACGGCACCGTTGGTCGGCCGGCCGCGCTCGCGCTCCAGCCGAGGCACGGTCTTCGGATCGATGTCCGCGGCGCGTTCGATCGCGGCAAGGACCTCGGCGCCGTTGCGCGAGCGCTCGAAGCCGTTGGGGACCGAGCGCAATTCCGCCAGCCCTTCCGTGGTGCGCGGGCCGCGCTGGACGATATCCATCAGCGCGTCGTCTTTCAGCACGCGCTGGCGCGGCACGTCGCGGGTCTGCGCCTCCCGCTCGCGCCAGGCGGCGAGCTCCATCAGGACCGGCAGCTCGCGCGGCTTGCGGACGCGGCCCTTCAGGCGAAGCCAGGCATTCTCCGGCTTGACCTCGTAGGTCCCGGGCGAGCTCAGCACCGCCATTTCCTCGGCAACCCAGCTCTCGCGGCCGCTGGCATCGAGATCGGCCTGCAGCGCGAGGTAGATATCGCGGAGATGGGTGACGTCCGACTCGGCATAGGAAAACTGAGCCTCGGTCAGCGGGCGCCGCGACCAGTCGGTGAAGCGCGAGGACTTGTCGATGCGGGCCTTGGCGAGGTCGTTGGCGAGCTGCTCGTAGCCGACCGAGTCGCCATAGCCGCAGACCATGGCGGCGACCTGCGTGTCGAATAGCGGGACGGGCAGCACCCGGCCGAGCAGCCAGACGATCTCGAGATCCTGCCGGGCGGCGTGGAAGACCTTCACCACGGCGTCGTTGACCATCAGCCCGAAGAAGGGGGCGAGATCGAGATCCGGCGCCAGCGGGTCGACCAGAACCGCCTCTTCCGGCGAAGCCAGCTGGATCAGGCACAGCTTCGGATAATAGGTCGTCTCGCGCAGGAACTCGGTGTCGACCGTCACGAAGGGATGGGCGGCAAGGCGATCGCAGGCGGCGGAGAGTTCAGCGGTGTCGGAGATCAGATGCATGGCTTTCGGCTCTTAGCAGACAGCGAGGCCGCATGTCGCGGGCGTTCTTGACATTCCGCGCCCGCGCGTGTGGTTAGCCTCAAGTTTCGGCTGGCGTTCGCGCCGGCACCCGACGCATTTCCGAAAGACCGATCCCGTGACCCTCCATCGCTATCGTTCCCACACCTGCGGCGCGCTCCGTGAGAGCGACATCGGCCAGAACGTGCGCCTGTCCGGCTGGTGCCATCGTATCCGCGACCATGGCGGCGTGCTCTTCATCGATCTGCGCGACCATTACGGCATGACGCAGGTCGTGATCGATCCGGATTCTCCGGCCTTCGCCGATGCCGAGACACTGCGCTCGGAATGGGTCGTGCGCATTGACGGCAAGGTCAAGGCCCGTCTCGCCGGTACCGAGAACGCCAATCTGCCGACCGGTGCGGTCGAGGTCTTCGCGACAGGGATCGAGGTGCTCGGTCCTTCGGCCGAACTGCCGCTGCCGGTCTTCGGCGATCTCGAATATCCCGAGGATACCCGCCTCAAATACCGCTTCCTCGACCTGCGTCGTGAGAAGCTGCACAACAACATCATGCTGCGCACCAAGGTCATCGACTCCATGCGCCGCCGCATGAAGGATTCGGGCTTCTCCGAATTCCAGACCCCGATCCTGACCGCGTCCTCGCCGGAAGGCGCGCGCGACTTCCTCGTGCCGAGCCGCCTGCATCCCGGCAAGTTCTACGCGCTGCCGCAGGCGCCGCAGCAGTACAAGCAGCTCCTGATGATGGCGGGCTTCGACCGCTACTTCCAGATCGCGCCCTGCTTTCGCGACGAGGATCCGCGCGCCGACCGCCTGCCCGGCGAGTTCTACCAGCTCGACGTCGAGATGAGCTTCGTCGAGCAGGAGGACGTTTTCGCGACGATGGAGCCAGTCATCACCGGGGTGTTCGAGGAGTTCGCGGAGGGCAAATCCGTCACCCGCAACTGGCCGCGCATCCCCTATGCCGAGGCGATCGCCAAATACGGCTCCGACAAGCCGGACCTGCGCAACCCGCTCATCATGCAGGACGTTTCCGAGCATTTCCGCGGTTCGGGCTTCAAGGTTTTCGCGCGCATCCTCGAAGGCGAGAAGAACCGCGTCTGGGCTATCCCGGCGCCGGGCGGCGGCAGCAGAGCCTTCTGCGACCGGATGAACTCCTGGGCGCAGGGTGAGGGGCAGCCGGGTCTTGGCTACCTGATGATCAAGGAAGACGGCGAGGGCCAGGGGCCGATCGCCAACAACATCGGGCCGGAGCGGGTCGCTGCCATCGTCGCGCAGATGGGGCTGAAGGGCGGCGACGCCTGCTTCTTCGTCGCGGGCGATCCGGAGAAGTTCTACAAGTTTGGCGGCAACGCCCGCAACAAGGTCGGTTCCGAGCTTGGGCTGATCGACGAGAACGCCTACGCCTTCGCCTGGATCGTCGACTTCCCGATGTTCGAGTACAACGAAGACGAGAAGAAGGTCGATTTCTCGCACAACCCCTTCTCGATGCCGCAGGGCGGCTTGAAGGCGCTGACCGAGGAAGACCCGCTCTCGCTCAAGGCCTTCCAGTACGACATTGCCTGCAACGGCTACGAGCTGGCGTCCGGCGGCATCCGCAACCACCGCCCCGAGGCGATGGTGAAGGCCTTCGAGATCGCAGGCTATGGCGAGGAGACGGTGGTCGAGCGCTTCGGCGGCATGTATCGCGCGTTCCAGTACGGCGCCCCGCCGCATGGCGGCATGGCGGCCGGCATCGACCGCATCATCATGCTGCTGGCCGGCGCGACGAACCTGCGCGAGGTCGCACTCTTCCCGATGAACCAGCAGGCGGTCGACCTGCTGATGGGGGCACCGGCCGAGGCGTCGCCCAAGCAGCTTCGCGAGGCGCATCTGCGGATCAACGCTCCCGAGAAGAACGGCTGACATCGATGGCCTCTCTGCCTACCGGGCGGGCGCTTCCGCTCGCCTGCCTCCTTGCGCTGTCGCTCGGCGCCTGCGTCGCCGGCCATGCCGACACCAGCGCCGGACGCGCCTCGGCGCTGGCGACGACGGTGTCGCGGGCGAGCGCCTGCCGGGCCGGAACACCGCAGCGTGCGACGCTCGATCGCTTCCTCTCGGCCGAGAAGGCGCGCGGGGCGAGCGACGAGCAGCTGGCCGCGGCGCGCTCGGCCTATATCAGCGTCTCCGAAGCCGAGACGATCAATCAGGGCATCCGTCCAGAGCCCTGCACGGCTGAGGAACGGGCCGAGCTGAAGGAGCGGATGGGCCGCATCCGCGCCGGAAATTTCGACGCCTCCTGAGCTGCTGCCACGCCCAATGACGACCATCAAGCCATTCGCCACCGGGCTTCTGCTTATAGGCCTTGCCGGTTGCACGACCGTGGCGGGGTCGCTGCCTGGCACGGTCGAATATGCCGCCGCGACGGTTTCGCGCGCCTATGATTGCGGCCTGCGTGTCGACCGCAGCCGGATCATCGCCCGGCTCGACCGGCAGGATCGACAGCGCTTCGTCGAGGCCAATGCCGGCTATGCTGTGAAATCCTACAAGGCGCCGCATCGCTGCGACGCGAGCGAGCGCGAGCGCGTGCAGGGCGAGATCGGCACGCTCGCCCGCCGCTAGAGCCTGCTGGTTACGGACGGACCCACGCCGGAATGACGGCGCGTTGCCTTGGAAACGTGGCGTGCTCTGAAATTCGCTTGCGTCCGGCGACATGACGAGGCCACAAGGCCGCGATGCCCGCCGCCGCCATCACCGCCATCGTCGTCAGCTATGACAGCGCCGAGGTCCTTCCGGCCTGCCTCGATGCGCTGGCGGGGGAGGGCGTGCCGGCGATCGTCGTCGACAATGCAAGCGGCGACGAGAGCCGGAACATCGCTGCAAAGAAGGGCGCAAGCGTCATCGCCAATGCCCGCAACGAGGGTTATGGGCGCGGCAACAACATCGGTATCGCGGCAGCCGAAACTCCATTTGTGCTGATCGTCAATCCGGATCTGGAGCTGGGCGCCGGGGCTGCTGCGGCGCTGCTTGCTGCAGCCGAGCGGTATCCCGATGCCGGCATGCTGGCGCCGCGCATCGTCGAGCCGTCGGGGCGGATCTTCCTGCAGCCGCGCTCGCTGCTCTCGCCTGATCATCTCAACCGCAGCGGGGCCATGGCCGTGCCGGAGGGCGATGCCTGCCTGCCTTTCCTTTCGGGCGCCTGCCTCTTGATCCGGCGCGAGCTGTTCATGGCGCTTGGCGGTTTCGATCCGGCGATCTTCCTGTTCTACGAGGATGACGATCTGTGCCGGCGCATGCGCGATGCCGGCCATTCGCTGATCCATGTCCACGAGGCGGAGGCGCGGCATGGTCGTGGCCGCTCAAGCACGCCGTCGCCGCAACGCCGCTTCAAGGCGCGCTGGCATCTCGCCTGGTCGGAGCGCTACATCGCCCGCAAATACGGCCTGCGGGAGCCGGGTGCAGCTCGGATGCTGGAGAACCTCGGCAAGGCGGTGGGCTACGGGCTGCTGCTCAACCGCGAGAAGCTTTACGCACATGCCGGCTCGGTTGCGGGCGCGCGGGCCTGGCGGCGCGGCGATACGGCGCTGGCGCATGAGGGGCTGGAGATGTTGCCATGATCGGGCGTGCCCCGCGCGTCGCCGAGGCGCTCGCTCATCCGCACAACAATTTCGGGCTGCTGCGGCTGGTGATGGCGGTGGCCGTGGTGATATCGCATGCCTTCAGCGTCACCGATGGACGGGTCGAGCAGGAGCCCTGGTTCCAGACCACCGGCTTCACGCTGGGCGAGCATGCGGTCAACGGCTTCTTCGCGATCTCGGGTTTTCTCGTCACGATGAGCTTCCTGCGCCGCGGCTGGCGCGACTACGTGCTGGCGCGCCTGTTGCGGATCGCGCCCGGCCTGATCGCGGCGACGCTGGTCGTGGCGCTGTTGATCGGCGGGCTGATGACGACGCTCGACACCGCCGCCTATTTCAGCGACCCGCGACTCTGGCGCTTCATCAGCGCGACCCTGACCAGCTTCAAGAGCGCCGCGGCTCTGCCCGGCGTGTTCGAAGGCAATCCGCTGCAGTTCCCGATGGGGACGGTGTGGACGCTGAAATACGAGACGCTGTGCTATCTCGGCGTTCTCGTCGCGGGCATTGCCGGGCTGCTGGCAAAGCCGCGGATCGCATTGGCGGCTCTCGTGGTGCTCTCGCTGGCGGTGGTCCTGCGCGAAGTGCTGGCACCACATGGATCGAAGGGCATGGAGACCGCGCTTCGCCTGCCGCTGATCTTCCTCGCAGGCGGCGTGATCTATCTCTATCGCGAGCGGGTGACGCTCTCGCTGCCGCTGCTGGTGCTCGCCGTGCTCGCGCTCGTGCCACTTGGCTTCACCCCGCTCTACAAGGCTGCGCTCTACCTTGTCACAGCCTGGGGCTCCCTCGTGCTCGCGCTCGCGCCGGCGCTGACGCGCCGCTCGCTCGAGCCGCCGGCGGACCTGTCCTACGGCGTCTATCTCTATGGCTGGCCGGTGCAGCAGACCCTGCACGCGCTGTTCCCGAGCCTTGGCGCTGCCGCGCTGCTCTGGCCGTCGCTCGCCGCGACCGTCGTCATCGCCGCCCTGTCGTGGTTCCTGATCGAGAAACCCGCGCTCGGCGTCAAGCGCCGGCTGCTGCGCGGCTCCTGAGCGCGGCGACAAACGCCTCGGTCCGCTCGCTCATCAGCAGCGGCAGGAGTGGAACCAATGTCTCGCGCGGCAGCGCCCACCAGCGGGTTTCGAGGAGTGCTGCGACCGTCGCCTCGTCGAAGCGCAGCCTGACGAGGCGCGCCGGGTTGCCGGCGACGATCGCGTAGGGCGGCACGTCGCGCGTCACCACCGCCCGCGCCGCGACCACAGCACCATGGCCGATGCGGACGCCGGACAGGATCATGCTCTGTGATCCCAGCCAGACGTCATGGCCGATCAGGACGTCGCCGCGCGTCGTGTCGTGGCCGGTCGTGCTCGCGGCTTCAGGCCAGAGGCCCGGCAGGGCCGGAAAGGGATAGGTCGTCGCCCAGTCGAGCCGATGGTTGCCGCCGAGCAGGATTTCGACGCCGTCCGCGATCGAGCCGTAGCGGCCGATGGCGAGCCTGGCGCCGCTTTCCGGAAAGCGCACCTTCGGCCGGCCATAGGTATAGGCGCCGGTGACGAACTGGCCCGGCCGCCGGGCGATGAGATGCGCCAGATGCAGCCGGGTCTGATTGTCGGGGTTCAGCCGCTTGCGCAGCCAGCCGCGCGGGACGGATGACAGTCCCGCCCACCAGGCTTGCAGGGCGGACGGGCGCCAGTCGCGATCTTCGGGCACGACGGCGCCGTCGTCAGTTGGTCGCATTTTCTTCACGCGAACCGGCGTCCACTTCGCTTGAAAATGCTTAGCTCACTGAGCATCGGCCTTGAGGTCGATCTTGTCGAAGATCTCGGTCGGCTCGGTCATGGTGATGACGTCGGCGAGGCCGAGGCCGGTCTGCGACTTGGCGCTCGCGGAGACATTGAGCGTGCCGGGCTTGGCGACAAAGCGCGCGACCGCGGCGGTCAACGTCTTGGCCGCGTCGGAAGGCCCGAGGATCGCGGCAAGGCCGAGGCTGGCGACCATCGTGAACTGCTGGCGGACGTCCTCGACCTTGCGCTTCGACTTGCGCGCCTCGTTCTCGATCAGCTTCTCGGCAAGGCCGAAATTCTGCAGCTTGACCTGCAGGTTGCGCGCCGTCGCGCCGAGCATGGCGACCTGGGCGAGGGCGAGATCGCTGGAGAACAGGTCCTTGGTGACGTTGCCGAGCGTGCCGGACGCATCGAGCTGGACGAGGCCGGCGCTGCCGAGCGACAGCGTGCGGATCGCGATCTCGTTCTTCGCTGCCTCCCAGGCGAGGTCGAGCTTCGCCGAAAGATCGAGCGAGCGGATGCCCATCGCAATCATGTCCTTCGCGGCGGGATTGCCGCTGGTGTCGACGATCGGGGTCACCAGCTTGTCGATGGTCAATGCGATGCTGGTCGGGATGCCGTTGAGCTGCTCGCCGGCCTTCAATTCGAAGGTGCCGAGCGACATCTTGATCGGGTCCTTGCCGGTGATGACCGGGGGAGCATCGATCGAGATGCCGGCGAGGCGGACCGTGCCGATCGTCGGGATGAAGCGGCGGAAATCGACCTCGTCGAGCGGCTTGTCGGGCTCGGTCAGCGCTGCCCGCAGCTCGCGGATGACCGGTGCGAAGGAGAAGCCGGAATAGCTGATCGAATCGACGCCGCCCTTGGCCGGGCCCGAGCTGAACTGGAAACCCTCGAGGGCGAAGCCGGATTTGGCCGGCGTGCTCTCGCCGAAGGCCATGCGGGCGATCTTCATGTCGACCGTGTCGGGTTTGGCGCCGGGCTTGGCATCGGATTTTGGCGGGGCCGAGACGGTCATGACGAAGTCGCGGGCCTCCCCGCTGCCGTATTCGAACATGTCGAACAGCGACAGCATGGACAGGCCGAGGCGCTTCTCGGCGTCGCTCTTCCCAGCCGGCTTGGCATCGCTTCCGCCAGCCTTGTCGCCATCCTTCTTCTCGAGCTCCTCGGAAGCGGCGGCAAGCTGGCTGATGACCTCGAGCAGCGGCTCCGGCCCGACCTTGGCGGCGAAGCCGCGCCCGGTGGTCCTGCCGAGCGACATCTTGCCGGCCTTGCCCATGTCGAGGCTGTAGCCGTCCTGCTCGAAATTACCGATCAGCGGCAGCATCGGCTCCTGGGTGCCCGGCGCGGCCTTCTCCGTCAGCACGCGCGCGCTCTGGCGCAGATCGAACGCGTCGAAGGCGGTGCGCTTCAGCTCGCCCTTCATCGGGCCGGTAGCGGCGCCGTCGGCGGCGATCGAGCCGCTCGCCGATTCGCCGTGGCCGATCTTGCCCTCGCGGATGTCGGTGAAGCGGATGTCGCGATAGGTCGTGGTCTGCTTCTGGTCGCCGACCGTCTGCACCAGCGTCAACTCCGGCGCGCTGATCTCGCTGGCGGTCAACCGGCCCGCACGCGTCGCCGCCGAATCGCCGGCGTTGCCGCTGAACAGCGCGAGGAAGGCGTCCTTTTCCAGCGTCGAGCCCTTGATCGCGATCTTCGGCGCATTGATCACCAGCTTGCCGAGATCGATCCGGACATTGTCGAGCTGGAAATCGGCGGCCCACACTGGCGATGCGAAGGCGATGAGGACGGCGGTCAGGGCCGTTCCAGTGAGGTGCATCGGCCGACGAAGGCGCGCAACGGTCATTCAGATCTCCTGCTTCTTTGGCCGGGCGAAACTGCCGCAAGCCGATGGCGAAAGAAAGCCGTCATGCGACGGGAAGCGGCATCCCGCATTCATATGATGACGAAAGACTTGACCGGAAGACAGACGGCGCTGCCATCTGCCGAAGATTCGCCATCGGCCGCACCTAGAGCTGACACGCGGCGATGGCCGCCATGGAGTTGGACGCGATGTATACCGTCAAGACCGCTTTCGCCGCTGTTCTTTTTGCCTTGATCGCGCTTGTGCCGGCGGCGGCGCAGAGCCAGCCCGCCGCGGCCGGCTCGGGGCTCGAATCGCTCGTCATCGTCAGCGGCGGCACGCGCCACGTTCTGCAGGTCGAGGTGATGCGCACGCCGGACCAGCGCGCGAAAGGGCTGATGTACCGCAACTACATGCCGGCGGATCGCGGCATGTTGTTCGATTTCGGCGCGAGCGAGCCGGTCGCGATGTGGATGCAGAACACCTATATCTCGCTCGACATGTTGTTCATCCGGGCCGATGGCACGATCGCGCGCATCGCCGAACGGACGGAACCGCTCTCGACCCGCACGATTCCATCCGGGGAACCGGTGCTGTCGGTGCTCGAGATCAACGGTGGCGTAAGCAAGCAGCTCGGGCTCAAGCCGGGCGACAAGGTCGAGCACGCGCTTTTCAAGCGTTGATCGATCCTCAGTCAACGGCTTTCGCTTGCGGGTCTGGCCCGTGGCATGATAGCGAACCGCAACGTTTGGAATGGTTCGTCGGGGTATAGCGCAGCCCGGTAGCGCATCTGCTTTGGGAGCAGAGGGTCCCAGGTTCGAATCCTGGTGCCCCGACCATCGTTCCAAATCTACGAAGCGGTTCGCGTCGCGAGCTGCACGAGATTTGGTGACGGCAGAGCGCTTTCATGACCGCACGCATCTATCGCCCGGCCCGCACCGCCATGCAGTCCGGCACTGCCAAGACCGAACGCTGGCTGCTCGAATACGAGCCGGAGCGGCCGCGCGAGATCGAGCCCCTGATGGGCTGGACCTCATCCTCGGACATGAAGAGCCAGCTCAAGCTCTGGTTCGACAACGAGCAGGACGCGGTCGCCTACGCCACGCGCAACGGCATCCCTTTCCGGGTCGAGAAGCCTCAGGAGGCCAAACGCCGCGCGCTCTCCTACTCCGATAATTTCAAGTATACCCGCGTCGGTCAGTGGACGCATTGAAGACGACAGGCGGGGGGCTTTCCCTTCGCCTCTCGGGCCCGTAGCTCAGATGGATAGAGCAGCAGCCTTCTAAGCTGCTGGTCGCTGGTTCGAATCCAGCCGGGCTCGCCATTGATTTCATTCCGGAGTTCTCGTTTTTCAACGAGGTATTCCGAGGAGGCGACGGCGCGTCATTCTGATTTGCGCCTCCGCTATCCGAGGCAAGAAGCATCGTCGCCTGTCAGTGGAATTCCACGTCCGCACCCATCCGGCGTGGGCGTCGCGATTACAGAAAATTCGAATGAAATCGATCCGCCAATCTTAGGGCCTGCGGGCCATGCTCCCGGCTGAACACCGAGGAGACGACATGGACATCTTTAGCATGCTGGGGCTGATCGGCTTCGCGGCGCTGGCCTACGCCTTCAAACTGGCCACAGAGAGCGTGACGTAAGTATCAGATCATCTGATCTGGCGCGGCCCATCGAGCGCGGTTAAGGAATGATTGACCTTTTACCGCTCGGGCCACGCCATGAAGATCGACATCGCCCTCAATCTCCTCGGCATCGTCGCCTTCGGCATGCTGGCTTACGCGATGCTGCTGGCCGTCAGAGGCCCGAGAGCAGAAGCCTGAACGAGGAGCCCTCCGGCTCGACCGGAACTTCGCGGCTCGCCTAGCGGCGCAACGCTTGTCCTGAGTGGGGGCGTCGCCTTCGGCTGGTCGCTGGCAGGGACGCCGCTCCGTGCCGCCGCCGCGCGCGAGCCGGGCTCGATCGCCTCTTCAGAATGAGTTGCTTTGCAGCGCGCCGATCGCTCGCCATTCGGCGCGGTGGCTCACGGTTTGGGCGGTGTCAGCCCCTGCAGCTCGATCGTGCCGAAGGACGGCATCGAATTCAGCTGTTTTTCGAGCGCTGCCGGATCGAGCGTCACCGGTTTATCCAGCCAGTAGGTGACCATCTGCGGGAAGGCGATCATCAGCGCGACCAGGATGAGCTGCAGCACGATCCAGGGAATCGAGCCCAGGTAGATGTCGCGGCTCTTCACCGTCGGCGGCGCGATGCCGCGCAGATAGAACAGCGCGAAGCCGAAAGGCGGGTGCATGAACGAGGTCTGGATGTTGGCGCAGATCAGGAGGGCGAACCAAATCAGGTTGATGTCGAGCTTCTCCGCCGCCGGCGCCAGCAGCGGGATGATGATGAAGGCGATCTCGAAGAAGTCGAGGAAGAAGGCGATGAAGAAGACGAACACCATGGTGAAGGACAGGAAGCCGACCTGACCGCCCGGCAGCCCGGTGAGCATGTGCTCGATCCACTTGCCGCCGCCCACGCCCTGGAAGACAAGGCTGAAGACACGCGCGCCGATCAGGATCATCGTGACCATGGCGGTGATGCGCATGGTCGAGGACATCGCCTGGTAGGTCAGCTTCCAGCTCAGCGTGCGATACAGCGCCGCCAGCCCCAGCGCGCCGACCGCGCCCATCGCGCCGGCTTCCGTCGGCGTCGCCAGGCCCATGAAGATGGTGCCGAGCACGAGGAAGATCAGGGCGGCGGRGGGGACGATGCCGCGGATACACTTCCAGACCAGCGCCCAGCCCCGGAGCGTGCGGGCTTCCGGCGGCAAGGCCGGGATTGCGGCCGGCTTCACGATTGAGAGGATCATCACCCAGATGCAGAACAGCGCGACCTGCACGATGCTGGGGCCGATGGCGCCGGCATACATGTCGCCGACGGACTTGCCCATCACGTCGGCCAGCACCACGAGCACCAGCGAAGGCGGGATGAGCTGGGTGATCGTGCCCGATGCGGCGATGACACCGGTGGCGTGGCGCATGTCGTAGCCGTAGCGCATCATGACCGGCAGCGAGATCACGCCCATGGCGATGACCGAGGCGGCGACCGTGCCGGTGATCGCGCCGAGGATCGCGCCGACGAAGATGACGGCATAGGACAGGCCGCCCCGGATGCTGCCGAAGAGCTGGCCGATCGAGTCGAGCAGATCCTCGGCCAGGCCGCAGCGCTCCAGCACCGCGCCCATGAAGGTGAAGAACGGGATCGAGAGCAGCAGGTCGTTCGAGATGATCGAGAACAGCTGGAAGGTCAGGTTGCCCATGTAGTTATGGGTGATGACCCCCATCTCGATGGCGATGAAGCCGAAGAACAGGCCGACGGCCGCGAGCGAGAAGGCGGCGGGATAGCCGATCAGCAGAAAGACGATCAGCCCCCCGAACATCATGGGGCCGAGATTGGCGCGGATCGTGTCGATCATTGCAGCGGCTTCTCGTAAGCGTATTCGTGCTGATGGAAGCCGCGCAGCGCTGCGGCGCGCTTGATCATCTCGGAGATGCCCTGCAGCAGGATCAGCACGAAGCCGACGGGCAGGAGCAGGATGACGGGCCAGCGGATCAGGCCGCCGGCATTGTTGGAGGCTTCGTTCAGCGTCCAGGACTGGACGAACCACGGCCAGGTGAACCAGATCATCACGATGCACATCGGCAGCAGGAAGACCGCGCCGCCGAGCAGGTCGATCCAGTGCCGCGTCCGATCGGAGACCGAGCCGTAGAACAGGTCGACGCGGACATGCTCGTTGACCCTGAGCGTATAGGCCGAGCCGAGCAGGACCATGCCGGCGAACATGTACCACTGCAGTTCGAGCCAGGCGTTCGAGCTATAGGAGAGCAGGTAGCGGATCGTGGCGTTGCCGGCGCTGACCAGGCAGGCCAGCAGCACGAGCCAGCTCGCGATGACGCCGAGCCCGCCGCCGAGGCGGTCGATCAGCCGCGCCAGCGGCATCAGCTGCCGGCAGAAATACCAGGCGATCGCCACGGCGCCGGCCATGGCGCCAATGGTCGCAATCGCAAGCCAAAGCTTGAACATGAGCCCCCACGGCGACGACGTTTCTTCCCCGAACGCCGCTGCTAGCAGTTACGGGCTTAGCCGTTCCATGACGGGTTGTTGCTCAATCCATAGCCGCCACATAGCCGGCGGCTATGAGCTGTTCCTGCGTGCGCAGGCGATAGCCGACGGCAAGCTCCGTGACGATGTAGGCTGGCCGGGCCGGATCGGGCTCGATGCGGTTACGCAGCTTTTTCATCAGGATACGCAGGTATTGGACGTCCTCGTCCGGCTCCTGTGGCCAAAGCTCCCGCATCAGCTGGCGGTGGGTCAGCACGCTGCCGTGATGGACCGCGAGGATGCGCAGCAGCGCGAACTGCTTGGGCGAAAGTATGATCGTCGTCCCATCGCGGCTGACGAGGCGGCGCGCGATGTCGATCGACAGCCCGCCCGCCTTGACGACGGGCTCCGTCGTTTCCTGGCGGACGGCGCGCCGGAGCACCACGCGGGCCCGCGCCAGCAGTTCCGCCATGCCGAACGGCTTGACGATGTAGTCATCGGCGCCGCTCTCCAGGAGCTTGACCTTCTCCGCTTCCGACTTGCGCACCGACAGGACGATGATCGGGGCTTTCGACCAGCCGCGCAGCGCATCGACCACGGTTGCGCCATCGGCGTCGGGGAGCCCGAGATCGAGGACGACGAGATCGGGCTGGCGCATCACGGCCTCTTCCTGGGCCTGCCGGGCCGTCTCGGCCTCGGCCACGCGGAAGCCGTGCATCTCCAGCCCGGTGCGCAGGAAGCGGCGGATAGGCGCCTCGTCATCGACGACGAGGACGAGCGGCCCCGTCGCGAGGTTCGTCGTGGCGGCCGTATCACTCGTCATCAAGGTCACGTTGCCCCGTTTCCGCAACCGGCAGGACCATCCGTATGGTCGTGCCCAATCCTGGCCCCTGGCTCGTGGCGGCAATGCGCCCGCCACAGGCCTCGACGAAAACGCGCGCAATCGTCAAGCCCAGACCGCTGCCGCCGGCGATGTCGGCATGGCGATCGCCCCGATGGAAGCGCTCGAAGATCATGTCGGACTCGCCCGAGGCGAGGCCCGCGCCCTCGTCCCGGATGGCGAGGATGATCGCATCGTCTTCCCTCGCCGCGGAAACCGCGACCGTCCCGCCCGCAGGCGTGTATTTGGCGGCGTTCTCCAGCACATTCACCAATGCCTGGGCGACGAGCACCGGATCGACGCTGACGAGGGGCAGTTCCATGTCAAATTCACGCCGGACGGTATGACCGTGCAGGCGGCTCGCAGCAAGATCGAGCGCATTGTTGACGATGTCCAGCGGATCGACCGTGTCGAGCCGGGGCTGAAGCGCGCCTGCGCGGATGCGCCCGAGGTCGAGAACATTCTGGATCAGCCGGTCGAGGCGGCCGGCCTCCTGCTCGATTCCGCCCGCCAAGGCCAGAAGCTCCGGCTGGTCGTCGAGCCCCGGAGCTGTCGCTAGCACGCTGGCCGACCCCATGATGCCGGCCAGCGGCGTGCGCAGCTCGTGCGAGACCGATTCGACGAGGATGTCCCGTAAGGCGTCCGTGCGTTGCCGCAGGCGCCGCTCCTCCAGGATCCGGGAGAGCCCGAGCCGTTCGAGCGAACGGTTTCCTTCGGCGAGGACAGTCTGCAGGCGCTCCGGAAGGCCTTCCAGGGTGTCGCCAGACGTGCCGACCTCGACCGCGACGACCGCGCGGGCTTCGTCCGTGCCCGCCAGCCGGCACAGCAGCCAGTGTCCGCCGTCCGGCAGCTCGACGGCCAGCGTCGACGACGGGCCGGGCGCCTTCAGGAGAAGTTCCCTGGCCCGCACGGCCAGGGCTTCGGTGTTGTCCGGAGCGAACGGCGAATGAACCGTCGCGAGGCGGCTTGGCCCGGACATGGCGAACAGCGCCGCCGGCCTGCCGAGCGCCTGCGACACCTGCTCGGCAACGATGCGATAAACCGCTTCCACATCGGCAGCGATTGCGAGCGTGCTGCTGAGTTCGTAGATGCGCCTGATCGTCTGCTCGCGTTCCGTCGCCTGCAGCATCTGCCGCCTCAGCTTGCCGGCGAGCTGCCCCACGGTGAGGGCGACGACCAGCGAAGTGGTCAGGTCGATGATCTGCGGCGGCTCGAACACCAGGACGCTGAAGAGCGGCGGATAGAAGAGCGTCGTCATCAACGCGCCGAGCAAGGCGGCCATGACTGCCGGGCCGGTGCCGTAGCGCACCGCTGCAATGAGCACAGGCAGCATGTAGATCGCCGAGACGCTGTCGAGCGGGGCGAACCAGACGGCGATGCCAGCCAGTGCCGTGGCCAGGGCGACGAGCGCGGTGGTCTTCAGATACGGCAGGAGCGAACGCGAAGCGGCCATGTTTCTCGATAGCGCTCCGCAGTGGCGCCCGCCACCGCGATCGTCGAAGGGCGACGAGGGAGGCGGGTCGGTCGAAACAGCAGCCGCAACCGCCGCCCCTGGCCTTAGATCTCGCCGTCGTGTCACGAGCGGGATGGTGCGGCATGGGTCGTTATGCTTGCCGGCTCGCGCCCCGCAGCGTAAACCGCCGCGGTTCGCCTTGATCGTGCCCGAAAGGCCCGGCATCCCCGCGGCGTTCCCGGCCATGCCGGTTTCGACATGAGCGCGGCCCGACGGCCGCGAGGATGGATGATGTTTTCGCTCACGCCAGCGATCGACCGGCTGACGACGTTCCTGACGGCCAGTCATGCGCGCGTCTGCGCGTTCCTGCTGCTGCTCTCGCTCGCCGCCTTCCTGCCGGGCTTCAGCACGTTGCAGCCGCTCGACCGCGACGAGCCGCGCTTCGCGCAGGCCAGCAAGCAGATGCTGGAGACCGGCGATTTCGTCGATATCCGCTTCCAGGACGAAGCCCGCCACAAGAAGCCGGTCGGGATCTACTGGCTGCAGAGTGCCGCGGTGAAGGCCGGCGAGGCGCTCGGCGTGCCGCAGGCGCGCACGCAGGTCTGGCTCTATCGCATCCCCTCGCTCATCGGCGCGATCGCGACGGTGCTGCTGAGCTATTGGGCGCTGCTCGCCTTCCTGGCGCGGCGCTACGCGCTGCTCGGTGCGTCATTGATGGCGGCGGCGGTGCTGCTCGGCGTCGAGGCCCGGATCGCCAAGACCGACGCCGTGCTCGCCGCCTGCGCCGTCGCCAGCATGGGCGCGCTGGCGCGGACCTGGCTCGACTGGACGCGCTCGCTCGCCTTCGTGCCGGACCGGCGCAACTGGCTGGTGTTCTGGGGCGCCACGGCGCTGGGACTTCTGATCAAGGGGCCGATCGTGCCGATGGTCTGGGGGCTCGCCATCCTCGTGCTGAGCGCAAGCCAGCGCTCCTTCCGCTGGCTGAAGCCGCTGCGCTTCGGGCCGGGGCTGCTGCTCTGCCTCGTCGTCGCGCTGCCCTGGTTCGTCGCGATCATGCTCAAGACCGGCGGCAGTTTCTTTGCCGAGAGCGTCGGGCAGGACATGCTCGGGAAGGTCTCCGAGGGGCAGGAGAAGCATTGGGGACCGCCGGGGCTCTATCTCCTCGTCTTCTTCGCGACTTATTGGCCGGCTGCGGCCTTCGCCGCGATGGCGGTGCCCTTCGCCTGGGTCAGGCGCAGGGAGCCGCAAATCCTGTTCCTGATCGCCTGGATCGTGCCGTCCTGGCTGGTGTTCGAGGCGGTGCCGACCAAGCTGCCGCATTACGTGCTGCCGCTCTATCCCGCGATCACGGCCCTGCTGCTGCTGGCGGTGATCAATGGCGGCATCGACCGCTACCGGCGCGGTGCCGTGGCGACGGCCTGCCTCGTCCTGATCGTGCCGCTGGCGCTGATGGGCGTCATTCTCTACGGCAACTGGACGCTCGACCAGACCTTGCCCTGGCTGGCGCTGCCCGGCTTCGCGCTGGTGCTGGCCGTGGCCATCGGCATCATCGCTGCGTTCGGGCGGCTCGACCTCGAGGGCGCGCTCTGGCGTTGCGTGCTGGCGAGCCTGTTGCTGACGGCTTCGGTCTATCCTTTCGCCATCGAAAGCCTGCGCTCGCTCAAGCTCTCGCCGCGGCTCGCCGAGGCGGCTCGGGCAGCCTGTCCCGATCCGGCCGTGCTGACGCTGGGCTATCGCGAGCCGAGCCTCGTCTTCCTGACCGGCACCAATCTCGCCATGGCGGCCAGCGGCGAGCAGGCCGCCGCCTTCCTGAACCAGCCCGGCTGCCGCGTCGCCTTCGTCGAGAAGCGCTACGCGGGTGAGTTCGAAGCCGCGATTGCGTCGCAGCCGGTCAAGCCGCGCCTGCTCACGACGATCCGCGGCTTCAACCTCAATGGCGGCCGCAGGCTCGATATCGCCGTCTTCGCCAGGGAGCCGGGTTGAGAAACCCTTGCCCTATCGACTGAGCTGACGCAGTTTGCGGGCCGTTTTTCCGGATGATGCCGTTTTGACCGAAACCTCTTCCCACCCGCTGCTCAGCGTCGTTGTGCCCGTACGCAACGAAGTCGGCAACATCGCGCCGCTTGTCGCCGATATCGAGAAGGCCTGCGCGGCGATCGGCCCCTTCGAAGTCGTCTACGTCAATGACGGCTCGACCGACGGCACCGCCGATGCGCTCGCGGAACTGGCGCATACGCGGCCCTGGCTGCGCGTCGTCACCCATGCCCAATCCTGCGGGCAGAGCGCGGCGGTGCGCAGTGGCGTGCGCCATGCCCGTTCCGCGATCGTGGCGACGCTCGACGGCGACGGCCAGAACGACCCTTCTTTCCTGCCGGAGATGGTGGCGACCTTGCAGAAGGGCGGGCTGCATGCCGGGCTGGTGCAGGGCCAGCGCGTCGGGCGCAAGGATACCGGCTTCAAGCGCTGGCAGTCGAAGATCGCCAATGGCGTGCGCGGACGCGTGCTCAAGGACGATACGCGCGACACCGGCTGCGGGCTGAAGTGCTTCCGGCGCGAGGCCTATCTCGCCTTGCCTTACTTCGATGCGCTGCACCGCTTCATGCCGGCGCTGATGGCGCGGGAGGGCTATCAGGTGCTGCATGCCGATGTGCGCGACCGGCCGCGGCTGACGGGCGTCTCGAATTACGGTTTCTTCGACCGGCTCTGGGTCGGCATCCTCGACCTCGCCGGCGTCTGGTGGCTGATCCGGCGGCGCAAGCGCGTGCCGCAGATCATCTCGGAGACGATGTGATGCTGATCGACCTGCAGCAGACCATCGGGAATTATTTCCACGATGTCTTCGTCAACAAAATCGACTGGTGGGTGCTGCTCGGTGTCGTCGCGCAGGGCCTCTTCACCATGCGCTTCGTCGTGCAGTGGCTGGCGAGCGAGAAGGCCGGGCGCTCGGTCGTGCCGATGACCTTCTGGTGGTTCTCGATCGGCGGCGGCGCGCTGCTGCTGATGTATGCGCTCTACCGGCGCGACCCGGTTTTCATCCTCGGGCAGGGCTTCGGCGTCTTCGTCTATATTCGCAACCTGCAATTCGTGCTGCGCGCCAGGGCGCGCGGCGAGGATACGAATTCCGGGCCGGGATAGGCAAAAGAGCGTCTTACTCGGGCTTGACCCGAGAACCCCCGGCAGGACGAAGCGCAGGAGCCTCGTTCGTCGCGAGATGCCGGGGCCAAGCCCGAGAATGACGGGAAACTCAGCTGCGTTGCGGCGTCGCCGGGTCTGCCGTCGCGCCCTGCGCAGGCGAGGGCAGGGTGTCAGGCTGCGGCGGTGGCTTGCGGATCGCGGCCGAGAGGCCGGGATAGCGCTCGCGATAGGCCTTCAGGAATTCCGAGACCGTATCGGCATTGGCGGTGGCGCGCGCCATTTCGCGGATGTCGGCGGCGCGGGAGCGATTGGCGCCGGTGACGAAGGCGAAGGTCCGGGCATCCGCGCTACGCGCCATCTTCGGCGCGAACTTGCTGCGCAGCCGATCGAGCGACAAAGCCTCGTTCGCCATCACATAGGAGACGCCGGCCCGCATCACGTCGGCGCGCTCGGGGTCGGTCAGGCCTGAGTCGCCGCGCCAGCTTTCGTCGAGAAGGCGCTCATAGGCCTCGCCGGCCTCGCGCCAGCGGCGTCCGGTCCAGTAGATATCGGCGCGCAGCCGGTCGACCTCGACGCCACGCTCGCTCTCGAGCATCTCCAGCGACTGGTCGGTGCGGGAGAGATCGGAAAGCGCCTTGGCTTCCAACAGCAGCCGGGCTCGCTTGACGTCGGCGGGCAGTTCGACGAGCCGGGTCGCATTGAGCGCACGGACGGCCTCGGCCGGCTTGCCGTTCATCAGGTCGATCATTGCGAGCCGGGCGGCGACCGTGGAGCGGGCAGCCCCGCTCAGGCGGCGATCCATCTGATAGCGCAGGATCTCTGCCGCCTGATCGAGCAGGTCGAGTTCGACAAGCCGGTCGCCGAGCAGGCGGGTGATCTCGTCGCCGCGCCGGCCGATCGGAAGGAATTCCTTGAAGTCATAGAACAGCGCCAAGGCCTCGATCCGGGGCAGGTTGCCGAGCCCGGAACCGCTGAACAGCTCGGCGAAGCGCTGCGCGGTCTCGTCATGCATGCGCCGGGTCAGCGGATCGTCGGGGAAGTTCTCGTTCGCCCGGCGCGCAACCATGAAAGCGTCGCGCCAGCGCTGCTGGTCGCCATAGAGCCGGCCGAGCTCGGCCAGCGCCTCGATCTCAAGCCGCCCGCCGCGCCAGATCACCGAGACCGTTTCCAGCCGGGCGATGGCCTCCTCGGGCTTGAGATCGGTTCGCTTCTCGGCGTCGGCCAGCCTGACAGCGCGCAATTGGGCTTCCGCCGCGACGGGCCGGCTCTTGGCCTCGAACAGTGACTTGTAGCCGTTCATCGCCGCTTCGGGCCGGCCGCTGGCGTCGTCCAGCATGGCCTGCAGCAAGGCGAGACGCTCCTGGTCGAAACTACCGCGCGGCATGTCCGCGAGCGCCTGGACCTGCCGCTCGGCGATGCCCATGTCCTGCATGGCGAGTGCGGCCCGCGCCATCGCCTCGCGGAACTCGCCCTGAAGATCGGCGGGGTAGCGGTCGAGCGTGGCCTCGGCCCTGCGGAAGCCGACCAGAGCCTGGGCGTTCCGGTTCAGGCGCTGCTCAACCAGGGCGCGCCAGAGCCCGGTCTCGATGTCGTCCTTGATCAGCTCGGCATCGAAGGCTGCGATCGCATCCTGATTGCGGTGCATCTGCGCAGCGACGACGCCCTTCAGGAAAAGCGCCTCGCGGTTGGCGCGCATGGCCGTGTCGTCGGCCAGCATCGCTCCAAGCGGACCAGCGGCTTCGGGCATCATGCCGTTGGCGGCGTAGAAGCGGGCGAGCGTCAGCCGCGCCTCCGATTTGCGGCCGCGCGAAGCGTCGGTGACGTCGAGCATCAGCGCTCGGGCTCGGTCGCGCAGATTGCCGAGGCGCAGTTTCGCCCAGGCATCGGCATCGAGCAGCGGAGGCAAATCGGATTTCTCGACTTTGGCTTCCTGCTGCCTGGCGGGCTCGGCGACGTCGAGCGAGACGCTGAGACCGCCGGTGCGGCCGATGCGGACCTGCTCCGTGCCGGCCCGGACGGCGACATCGTCCGAGCGCGGCTGGACGGCAAGGCCCTGCGCGGTCTGGAGCAGGCCGAACTCGACGAACTGATAGGGCTTCGGCGTCAGATGCACCGGGCCGATCGCGGTGGCCACGGCGACGGGCAGACCGGCGGGGCCGGATTCCAGCCAATGGATACCGGTCAGGCCGGCGAGCGGCACGGCGACGATGGTCTGGCCGCGTTCGTCCATGCTGCGCTGCGGCTCGACCGGGGCGGCGGGCTTGCCGGCATCCCCGCCGAGATCGAGCGACCAGGCGTTGCCGTCGTCGAAGAAGCGGGCGAGCGGCTGGCCGGCGAGGCGCAGGCGCACGAGCGTGATCCGGCCTTCGCGGCTCACCGAACTGTCCTCGATCAGCTTCGGCAGCAAGCCGGTGAGGCGGGCGGGATCGATGGTGTCGCGGGTATCGAAGACCAGCGTCATCAGGCCGGCGTCGAGGAACGCTGCGGCGCCGGTCTGGCGGGGAAAGCGGAAATCGAGGCGGTTATCCCCGGCCGTGATGGCGACGGGCCCCGGAGGCGGCTCTGGAGCGATCGTCGCGGCCGCCGGCTGCGGGGCGGGCATCGCCGGCTGAGCGGCGGCAGGCTTCGCGGCAGGCCCCGCGGAGGACGGGGCGGGTGTCGGCGCGGCGGGAGGCTGGGGCTTGTCGATATCCGGGAGCGACAGCGCTGCCGTCTTGGCGGGCCGCAGCAGGTCGACGACCAGCCCGGTCTCGTCGTTGAAGGTGCGGACCTGCCACTCCTTCGGGATGGAGAGGGTCAGCGTGAGCGCCTCCTTGCCGGCATCCAGCCCGGCGAGCGCGACGTCGGGCGGCAAGGCGGTGCGGATCTCGGCCGCCTCGACATTCATCGGCTTGTCGAACACGAGCTTGAGCATGCCGTCCGAAAGCTCGCTGGCGAGATTTGTCTCGGAAGGCGCCTTGAAGATCAGGCGCTCCAGCGTCGGCAGGCTGGCCGAGCGCATCGTCAGCACGGCCGGTGGCGCGGGCGGCTGGCGCGCAGCCGCCTTCGCCTTCGCCTCGGCCAGACGCAGCCGCTCGGTCAGTTCGGCGATGGCTTCCGGCGGGGGGCCGGGCATCACGCCGGCCCAGTTCTGCGGCAGCAGGTCGATGAAGGCCTTGTCGCCGGCCTCGATCAGGTTCGCCTTGTAGGGCTGGGTCAGAGCGAAGCGCATGCCGCGCCCGTCCGGATCAATACGGGCGACCGAAACATAGTTGGGCATGTCGCGGGCGATGCGCGCGACATCGACCTGCACGGGGCTGCCGAAGGCGACGATCAGCACGCCGTTTGCGACGCGGATGCGGGTCTGCGTCGGCTCCTCGAAGGCAAGGGACAGGCGGCCGAAGCCCGCCGGCATCGTCTCGCCGCGCAAGGTCGCGCCGGCGGCGAGCGCGGGCGCGTCGAGGCCGGCGGCGAGCGCGAGAGCGGCCAGCCCGATACCGAAGGCGAGGGAACGCGACAAAGGCAAACCGGAATACTCGACCCAACGCAACAGCGGGTCCGTCGCATCCGGCAGACGCAACGGCCCTCGGGCACGCTAGCGCGTCAACCATAATGCGGTCTTAACGCGGCGGGTGCCGGCGAGCCGAATTCGAGGGGTCAGCGCTGTGGGGCAGGCGCGATCGCGGGCAGTTCGTTGCCGGGCAGGGCGGCTTCGTTCGCCACGCGCTCGAAGCTCGGCATGCGGCCGCTGGTCGCCAGCGCGATGGTGAGTTTCTCGGCGCGTTCCGGAGACATCGCAGCGAGCACTTCGGACATCTTGCGCGGGTTCATCTGCTGGACGACCGGGACGAGGACTTCGAGACCCAGCCTGTCGAAGACGCGTGCGGCATCCTTCGGCTTCATCGCCTCGTACATGATGACGAGGTTCTTGATCGCCTTCGTTTCCTCGACGGCGGCCTTCGCCCCAGGGGTGACCTTTTCCTCGAGGGTCTTGAGATCGCCGACGCGGCCGTCGAGCTTCTTCTCGGCCGAATCCAGCAGGCGCTCGCGCATCTCCAGTTCGCGCATCCGGCTGTCGAGCTCCTCGCGGCGCTCGCCGAGCCGTTCGAGGATGGCCTTCTCCGACGGAGACATAGGTTTGGCCGTGCCGTTCATGATGCCGGCCTTGTTGTTGGGGTTGGCGGCGCGGGCGGCCTCGGCTTTCGCTTCGGCGTCCTTCTTCTCCTGCTCCTTCTTGGGGTCGGGAGCCGGAACGGAACCTGTGGTCTCGGGATCGAAGAAGTCCGGCGCATGGGCGCGCGCGATGATCTTCGCCAGGCCCCAGACCTCCTTCTCCGCCTTGGGCTTGCCGCCGGCGGCATTGGCGAAGACCGGTGGATCGGGCGGAATCTTGCCGGGTGCGGGCTCCGCCGTCCAGGCAAGCAGCTTCAGCGCCAGGAGTCCCATGGCGCCGAGGATCACTGCCGGCAGGAGGCGGGGTCTTTCGATCACGCAGCCTGTTCCTCGAGGCGGCGGGCGGCGCGGGCGCGGATGGCCGCGGCGGACTGGGCCGCGCTTTCAAGGCGGGAGACGGGCGCGGGCACCGGCTCGGCAGCCGGTGCGGCGTCCGGGCCGGACTTGGCGTCGACGAGGCTGGCGGCGCTGACGATCTGGCCGATGCGCTCCATCACGGCCTGACCGGCCTCGACCTGGGCGGCGAGATCGGCGGCGTAGCGCTCGGCCGTGCGCAGGCGCTCTTCCAGCGTGCGATCACAGTCGCCCAGCGTGTGCTTGAGACCGGCGATGGCGCGCTCGGCGTTGTCGGTGGCGGTGATGAGGGCACCAACCGTCTGGCGCATCCCGGCCTCGTCGGCCTTGAGGCGCTCGATACGCCTGGTCAGGATGAAGCAGGTGATGATGGTGGCGACCAGGAGGCTGGCGACAAGCACGTCGGCGATGAGATTGATCGTCATGGCATCCTTGCTCAGGTCGTGGCGCCGAGATGGCTGGCGAGGCTGTCGAAGGCGGCGAGCGTCGTCTTCGAACGCCGGAGCGGACTGGTCACCTGGACGGCGATCTTGTCGTCGACACGTCCGATCCGTCCTTCGGTGACGATGAAGTCGCCGCAGCGCAGAGAAACGGTCGAGTCCGGGCGGCTGTCGAACATCAGCGTGTCGCCGATCTCGAGCTTCATCACGCGCTTCAGCGGCATCTGCGTCTCGTGCAGCACGCAGGTGACGTCGACATCGGCCTGCCAGACTTCGGTCGCGAGATGGTTCTCCCAGATGGGGTCGCGGCCCAGCTTCTCGCCCATGAAGCTTTCGAGCAGCAATTCACGGATCGGCTCGATGGTCGCGTAGGGCAGGAGGATGTGCAGCGCGCCGCCGCGGCCCTCCATGTCGAACTTCAGCTCGACCCGGATGGCGGCGTTGGCGGGGCGGGAGATCGAGACGAAGCGCGGGTTGGATTCGACGCGGTCGACGGTGAAGCTCACGGGCGAAAGCGGCTTGAAGGCAGCTTCCGCGTCGCTCAGCACCAGCCCGATGACGCGGCGGATCAGGCGGATCTCGATCGAGGTGAACGGCCTGCCGTCGATGCGCGGCGCCGGCTGGCCGCGCTTGCCGCCGAACATTGCGTCCATAACCGAATAGGTCAGGGCCGATTCGATGGTGATCAGGCCGAAATTGTCCCACTCCTCGGCCTTGAATACCGAGAGCAGCGCCGGCTGCGAGATGGAGTTGATGTAGTCGCCGAAGCGCACCGAGCGGATGCTCTCCAGCGTGACCTCGACATTGTCCGTGAAGAAGTTGCGCAGGCTGGTCGAGAGCAGGCGCACGAGACGCTCGAAGATGATCTCGAGCATCGGCAGGCGCTCATAGGCGACCGAGCCGGAATCGACGATCGCCTGGATGCCGTTGCGGCCATCCTTGTCGTCGCCGCTGGAGAAACCGAGCATCGTGTCGATTTCTTCTTGCGACATCAGGCGGTCGGTACCGCCTTCCTGCTCGCCATCCTCCTCGACGATATCAGGCATCGTGGTCCAGCCGGCCGCCATGCCTTCCGGCGTCAGCGGCTCGTCGGCCAGTGCGGGGTTGTCGCGCTCGGTGCTCATCGTTCCGCCGTCATCTCGTTCCGGAGCTCAGGGTATCCCGGCTCACTGCACCAGCAGTTCCTTGAACAGCACGGCGTCGACCTTGGCCGGGTAGACCGTCAGGTTGACGCGGCGCAGCAGCTCCTCCTTCAACCGGTACATGCCGGCCGAGCCTTCGAGATCGGAGGGGCGCAGTTCGCGCATGAAGACCTGGAAGGCGTCCTCGACACGCGGCAGCAGCGGCTTGACCTCTTCCGAGACCTTCACATCGCCGATCTCGAGCACGACCTTGATCTTCATCACCGGCTGGCGGTCCTGCTGGCCGCCATTGGACATGCCGATCATCATGTCCTTCATCTCGAGGAAGGTGGCGGGCTTCTTCGGCTTGGCGGCTTCGGCGGCGGCAAGCTGTTCGGCAGAGGGCTTCTTCAGGAAGAACCAGCCGCCTGCGCCGGCCGCGGCCAGCAGCACGACGCCGCCGATGATGAAGAGCTTCTTCTTGCTCTTCGGCGCCGCTTCGCCTGAGGCGCCTTCTTCCGTCTTGGCTTTCTTCGCCATCTCTTCCGCATCCCGGCCGTCGGGCGGCGTTCTGCCGTCCATGGCTCACCTTCGCCAATCACGGTTAACGCGTCGTTAAGGGCGGCAGAATTTGCCGGGTCGTTCTTGCCGATTTTGCAGGTCGTGCCGGGCTTCCGAGAGCTCCTTCCAGAAGGATAATCATTTTGATTTCAATATCTTGTTGAAATTAACCATGCTGGCACGGCGATTGCGGGAAGTCTGCCGTGGCGACTGCGCTGGGGAGCGTCGAGGTTGCCGCGGGACATGATCGGGAGTTGAGCCGTGGAGAACGCGCTTCTCATCGGCCTGTCGCGCCAGGTGGCTCTGGCGCGCGAGCTGGACGTCATCGCCAACAACATGGCGAATGTCGGCACCAATGGATTCAAGGCACGCAACGCGCGCTTCAACGAATTCATCATGCCGGGCGCAAAGGCGGATGCGTTCAAGCCGACCGATCGGCCGCTATCCTATGTCATCGACAACGGCACGCCGCTCGACCTGTCGCAGGGCGCGGTCGAACTCACGGGCAACCCGCTCGACGTCGCGCTGAAGGGCGACAACTACCTCGTCGTGCAGACGCCGAACGGCGAGCGCTATACAAGGGCGGGATCGCTGAGCATCGACCGGCAAGGCCGGCTCGTCACCCAGACCGGGCTGCCGGTGATGGGCGAATCCGGCCCGATCGCCTTCGGCTCCAGCGAATTTGCGATGCGCATCGCCGCCGACGGCACGGTGAGCAGCGACCAGGGCACGCGCGGCAAGCTTCGTCAGGTCCGCTTCGCCAATCCGGCCGCGCTGGTCAGCGAGGGCACCAACCTGTTCTCCTCGACGGTCGCCGCCCAGGCCGCCGGCCCCGAGGCGAGGCTCGAGCCCGGCGCGATCGAGCGCTCGAACGTCAAGGCCGTGGTCGAGTTGACCCGCCTGATGGAGGTGCAGCGCAACTACCAGAGCGTCGCCAACATGATCAGCAAATCCGATGAGCTGCGCAGCCGGGCGATCACGCGCCTGGCGGACCAGCAGGCCTGATAGCGGAAAGGAGCCAGCACCATGCGCGCCATGCAGACAGCCGCTACCGGCATGATGGCCCAGGAGATGAACGTTCAGGTCATCTCCAACAACATCGCCAACGTCCGGACCACCGGCTACAAACGCCAGCAGGTCCATTTCCAGGATCTGCTCTACGAAAACTTCCGGCGCGCCGGCTCGGCCACTTCGGATCAGAATACCCAGGCTCCGGCCGGCACCTTCATCGGCTCCGGCGTCAAGACGGTCTCGACCGGCCGCGTGATGACGCAGGGCAATATCAGCCCGACCGAGAAGCCCTACGACCTTGCCATCCGCGGCGAGGGCTTCTTCCGCGTCCGCATGCCGGACGGCCGCACCACCTATAGCCGCGACGGCTCCTTCGACCTCGACTCACAGGGGCAGCTCGTGACCCGCGACGGCTATCAGGTCGAGCCCGGCATCACCGTGCCCAACAACGCCACCAGCGTCAGCATCAACGCGCAGGGCATCGTCGAAGCCATGATGCCGGGGCAGACTGCACCGCAGCAGCTCGGCCAGATCCAGCTCGTGCGCTTCGTCAACAAGGTCGGCCTCGAGTCGATCGGCGACAACCTCTACATCGAGACCGCAGCGTCGGGGCAGCCGATCGATGGCTTCGGCGGCGGCGAGGGCTTCGGCACGCTGCAGCAGAACTACCTCGAAGAGGGCAACGTCCAGGCCGTGACGGAGCTCTCCTCCCTCATCGCGGCGCAGCGCGCCTATGAGATGAACTCCAAAGTCATCACCGCCGCCGACCAGATGATGTCGGCGACGACTCAGATGTTCCGCGGCTGACGGAGGGCTTCGCATCATGATCCGCCTCTCCCTCGCCGCCCTGTTGCTGTCGAGCGCCGCCGCGCTGGCCGCGCCTCAGCAGAGCCAGCATCATCCGCAACCCGCGCCAGTGGCGGTCGCATCCGCTGCCGCCTCCACCCCTGTGGCTCCCGCCGCCACGCTGCCGCGCAAGCTGCAGTTGCGTCCCGAGATCAATCTGGCGCGCGACCTCGTCACCTTCGGCGATCTCATTCCGGGCCTCGCCAGCGAAGCCGCCGCGACCGCCGCCTTCCGGGCACCGGGCCTGGGCGAGACCGGCACTATCCAGGTGGCGCGCATCGTCGAGGCCGCCCGAGCCGCCGGCATCGTCCGCGAGGTCTCGGAGCTGGAGAGCCAAGGCTTCGCACAGGTCGTCGTGACCCGCACCGCGCGCCGCATCACCGCCTCGGACCTCGAGGCGGCAGTAAAGGTCGGGCTGCAGGAGCGCTTCGGCGTCGATGCCCGTGTCTTCGCATTGTCGATCGATGGCGGGGCTCCGTCCATCGCGGTCGAGCCCGAGCTCACGGGCGACGTCAGCGTCCTCGACCTCTCCTTCGATGCCCGCTCGCGCCGTCTTCAGGCCCGGCTTGCGGTGCCCGGCAGCATGGCGATGCGGCTGAAGCCGCTGCGCATCTCCGGCCAGCTCGTCGAGACCGTCGAGGTCGTCGTGCCGAAGCGGCTGATCACTCGCGGCGAGACGCTCGGCAAGGACGATGTCGTGGTCGAGCGCCGCCCGCGCGACGGGCAGGGCGGCGAGATCATCGGCGACGCCCGCGCCGCCATCGACAAGGTCGCGCGCCGGGCTCTGCTCGCCGGCGTGCCGCTGCGCAGCGGCGACGTCCAGCGCGAGGAGATCGTCACCAAGGGCGACCTCGTCACCATCGTCTACGAGGCACCGGGGCTGCTGATCACGCTCCGTGGCCGGGCCAGCGAGGCCGGCGCGATGGGCGACGTCGTCTCCGTCACCAATCCTCAATCCAAGCGCGTGCTGCAAGGCAAGGTCAGCGGCCCCGGGCGGGTTTCCGTCCAGCCCTCCGCCGCCGGCCGCATCGCAAGCGCCCAGTGACAGCCATGGAAACCGCCATGTACGCGCATCGTCTCGCCAAGCTCTCCGCATTGCTGATGCTCACCGCCTCGCTCGGCGCCTGCGGCATCGGCGACCGCCTCGCCAATGTCGGCCAGGCGCCGACGCTGTCGCCGGTCGATGATCCGACCGCCGCCAAGGGCTACAAGCCGGTGCAGATGCCGATGCCGGCGATGGAGCACGCTTCCTATGCGCCGAACTCGCTTTGGCGCACCGGATCGCGCGCCTTCTTCAAGGATCAGCGCGCCCGCAATGTCGGCGATCTCGTCACCGTCAAGGTCAAGGTGACCGACAAGGCCCAGCTCAACAACACGACGAAGCGCAGCCGCAAGAACGGCGAGGATTTCGGCGCCGACAACACCTTCGGCTTCGAGAACAAGCTCGACAAGTTCCTGCCGGACGGGGCCAAGTCGTCCTCGCTGCTGAAGCTGGATTCGGAAGGGTCGAGCGAGGGCGCCGGCTCGGTGAACCGTTCCGAGACCCTGGCGACCAATGTCGCGGCGGTCGTCACGCAGAACCTGCCCAACGGCAACCTCGTGATCGAGGGCAAGCAGGAGATCCGCGTCAACTTCGAGATCCGCGAGCTGATCGTCGCGGGCGTGATCCGGCCCGAGGACATCGAATCGGACAACACGATCGAGTCGACCAAGATCGCCCAGGCACGCATCGCATATGGCGGCCGCGGCCAGATCACCGATGTCCAGCAGCCGCGCTACGGCCAGCAGGTCATGGATATCCTGCTGCCCTTCTAACCCCTTTTCCGGAACCCGGACGGCGCGGAACGCTCCCCCTTGTCTCCGCGCCGGTTCGGCCGGCGGTCTCTCCCGAGCCGCCGACAGCCCCGGCCGCCCGCCACGCTCCCCAAGCCGACAAGCAGGCGGCCCGAAGCCCCGCGTTCTCCCGACGCGGGGCTTTTCCATCGAACGATAAAGATGCTCTCGCCGCACCGCTCCTCATTGTTGAGGGCCGGCGCCCGCATTGTCTGATCGCGCCTTGAGCGCACGCAGTTTCAGGACAAGCTCATGGGCTTCTTCGATGTCGATGTCGGCCTTCCGAGCAACATCGCGCAACTGTGTGGAAAGCGCCTGTTCGCCGAGAAGCTCCGCCAGCGCGATCCGCAGGACGACGAACCGAGCTCGCTCTCGCCAGTCCAGGCTTTCATCCGCAAGGGCCAAGCCGCGATCGACCGTGCCCGCAGCGCCGGCAAAATCTAACGCGTCCATCTGCGCGTCTGCGAGAGCCTCGATGACGCGAAGACTGTCCGGATCGATCCGACCGCCATGTTCGATGACCTTCCCCGCCCATCTCGGCTTGTTCGCCGCCCGGAGAAGCTCGGCCAAGCCTATGAGCAGATCGATATCGGTCCGGTCAGCGCGCAGGCCCTCGGCGAGAGCCCTCAGCGCTTCCCTGCGCCGGCCAAGCTGAAACAACGCCCAACCCTTGGCCGCGTAACGTGTCGATGTCGGCCCATGAGCTGCGATTGCCTCTTCCGCGTCCTCGAGTTGCCCGCGGTAGATGTCCTCGATCTCACGCGCGTCGCGGGTCGCTTTCTCGCCTGCCACGCGGTACCCGCGGTCGAGCAGCCCGTGATCGGGGTCGTCGACCGGCGGTATGTCGTTTGGAAAATGGCGACGGATCAGCATTCGAATGGCGAGGTTCCAAAGCTCGCCATAGAGGGGATCTTCCGATGGCTCGGGCCAAAGACCCCGCCGGAAAACGGGCGCAGCACGTCTCGGCCCATGCTGGAAGAAGAAGGCCTGGCAGTCTGCACGTGAACGAAGGTTTTCGACTCCTACGATGGTCTGCTTGATCGCCGAGGACGGAATAATGAGCGGCAAAGCGTTGATGGGTCCCTGCTCATCTGATCCCCCGTCAAACCGGAGAGACACGCCGCCATAGGCGCGCGCCATTTCCTGGCGTGTGTTGATGAGGCTGTAGTCCTTCGGGACCAGGGAATTCCAGAAGATCGCGGGACGTATGAATCCGCCTCGCTGGGCGGCGAAGCGGGTTCGTCCCCAATCCAGTGCGTCTATCGTGCGGGCGAGTTGGCTTGTCGCGGCTTGGCCCGGCCGTGCAAGGTCGGCCTGTCGCGCGTCGATCGCTTCTTCGAGGTCCTGCCAACTCGTCGCGAACGATATCGCGGATACGACTTTCTCCTCCCCCTCTTGGAAGCCGAACCATCGATCACGATCGAAAATGCGGTCCATTTCGGTTTTCTTGACGAAGAAGTCGAAGAAGCCTGCGTCGGACTTTCCGCGCTCGAAAAGGTCATCGAGATTCGAGAGCGTGAATGGAAACCGCAACCGCCGCCCCGCGCTGGAGTCGAAACGGTAGATCACACCGATACCATCTTCCACGTGAGTGTAGCTCGGGTACCGACGTGTCGCGAAGAAGCTCGCGATATCGATGCTTTCAGTAACGTCGAGAGACTCGGAGGTGAGGCCATATTGCTGGGCGATGATATTGCCGAGGCCAATGCCGGCTATGCCGATAACGCGATTCAGCATCTCGAGCCGGGCTGCGGCCTGTGGAGCAAAATTGCCGAGCCGGCCCGCATCGATCTTGGCGATGGGCGAAGCGTCCGAGAGATCGGCCACCAGAGGCCGAAAAATGGACGGCACCATGACGGGGTAGTCCTTCGTCTGCCCTCTATACAGATGTTCGGGCCGGTGCTGACCCGCCAGCCATTTCGTGAGGACGCCGATGTTCTCTGCCGGTGCGTCGAGGTCGAACATGCCGTTGGCCCCTGCAATCCGGCAGTCTGGACTGACTTCCGATGTGCAACCCAGAGTTTTATGGACGGGTCGTCGGTTTCTCAAGAGCGGCGGATTCGGAGCCTGGAAAGCGGAGCCGCAACTGGAGAAGAAAGCGGATTGACGCCAAGGGAGGCAAAGCCGGAAGAGGAAAATCTAGTAGGAGCCGCCGCGCTTCCCTAAGAGAATACCGCTGAAAGCAGCGCCACTGCCGCGCAAGGCGGCGCTGTCTTACGCGCCGCATCCTAGCTCGAACGAGGTCGCGCTCGCATTCGAGCATTTCATGGCATGTCTTCGTCAGGCGATGGACGCGTGGTCTGGGGATAGCCGGCCGTCGTGCCCGAACGAGAACGGCTGTTCTCGGGAAAAGACGGGGGGTGAGGCGAAGCTCATGCCTCTCCTACAAAAAACCCCACGACTTAAGGCGTGGGGCTTTCCGGATAGCGGCCGGCCGGTGCGCTTCAATCGTCGCGGAAGACGCGCTCGTTGCGCTCGTGGCGCTCCTGCGCTTCCAGCGAGAGCGTGGCGATCGGACGGGCTTCCAGGCGCTTCAGCGAGATCGGCTCGCCGGTCTCCTCGCAATAGCCGTAGGAATTGTCATCGATCCGGGCGATGGCGGATTCGATCTTGGCAATGAGCTTGCGCTGGCGGTCGCGGGCGCGCAGCTCAATGGCGCGGTCGGTCTCGGACGAAGCCCTGTCGGCGATGTCGGGGTGATTCTCACTCTCGCTCTGGAGCGTGACGAGGGTCTCCTTCGCTTCCTTCAGGATCTCATCCTTCCAGGCGAGGAGCTTGCCGCGGAAATACTCGCGTTGACGATCGTTCATGAACGGCTCGTCATCGCTCGGTTTATAATCCGCATCGAGGATGATCTGCTTCGACATGGGCGCGCTCTCTGAGTTGTCCGCTCACGCGCCCCTCGGCTTTGCCGCGGGAGGGTGAGCCGATTTCGCGTCCTTATAGCGATCCGTTTCAAGCGGAACAATCGCTTCCGACATGACTTCAACCGCTTCGTGATTTCCGCCGGCAAAAGGGCGGTTCCAGTCCGATTTCAGGCCGGATACGCCTCAATTCAGCGCCTGGATGGCGCGGGCGATTTCCGCCTCGACCAGCCGGGCGATCGGCTGGCGGTAATGCGTGTGATCGAAGAAGAGATTCGGGTCGTGCAATTCAGGCCTGTCGGCGCGCCAGTCGACGAGCGCCGTGCGCGGGCGTCGCGCCGCCAGATCGGCGAAAGCTGTGCGGCAGGCGGCATCGGCCGCTGCATCGCGCGAGCTTGGCTGAGGCAGCGCCGTGGCATAGGCGGGTGGTCGCACCAGAATCAGCGCGGTCTCGGCAGGTGCCGTGCTCATGAGCTTTTCCAGCGCGGCTGCGGCCGGAAAGGGGCCGTCGGTGTTGTTGCCGCCGGTTTCCTGGCGCTTTTCGAGCCGGACGCGAATCTCCGGGTTGGTGTCGTAGCCCAGCGCGCGGTAGTTCGCCTCGTAATCCCAGTATCCGTCGGGCGGGGCGCGTTCGGCCTTGCGCGAGGTCAGATAGGTGATCCGGCGCGAGAGCTCCTCGAGCAGATCGAAGCGCATCAAGCCGCCGAGATAGTCCGGCAGGCCGCGGCTCAGCAGCCAGAACGGGAAGGGCTTTTCATTGGGCAGGGCGGGGTTCGCGGTGCACCAGTAATTGTCGATGCCGATCACGAGCGCCTTTGCCGCGGGGGCACGATGGTGACGCAGGAACCAGTCGACCGTCGCCAGAACCTCCTTCGGCGTCGTGGCGGGCGCAATCAGCGAGACGAAGGGTATGCCGGTTCGCATACGCAACTCATCCGGCGAGACGATCTGGATGTGCGAGTTGCCGAAGATCGCGCCGGTGAATTGCGGATCGCGGCCGCGGCTGGCTAGAGCCGTGCGTGGACCTTGCGGGCGCACGCCTTCCTTCAGCTTGAGCGGCGAGCGGCCGGAATCATAGGGGTCGAGCAGGAAGGCGACTGCCAGGAACGCGACCGAAAACAGCGCTGCCGCCACGAGCAGCGTCGCAATGAAGCTCGTCCACCTCGCCGCCTGAGCGGGCGCGACGGCCGGCTCAGAACTGGAAGTAGATGAACTCATAATTGGCGTCTTCGCCGATCTTCAGCAGGATGATGACGAACAGGAGCCCCGCCAGAACGGCGAGCCAGCGCGCCGGCGGCAGCTTGTGGACGAGGTTCCAGGCGGTGGGGCCGATGATGGCGAAGGCAGCGGCCGGAATGAGGGCGCGCCATTTGAAGCCGGTCCCTGTCGGGGCGAGGCCGATCAGGCCCTTGTAGATCGTAAGCGCAGCGTCGAAATTCGCAGCGCGAAACAGCACCCAGCAGAACATCACGAAGACGAAGGTCAGAAGCCAGCCGAGCAGGGCGGGCATCGGCAGCCCGGCCCGGCGCCAGAACAGGGCGACGATCAGCGCGAGCCCATGCGCCACGCCCCAGGCCACGAATGTCAGGCCCGCGCCATGCCAGAGGCCACCGAGGGCCATGGTGGCGAAGAGCGCCCAGATCTGCGTCGGAAGGCCGCTGCGCGAGCCGCCGAGCGGGATGTAGAGATAGTCGCGCAGGAAGCGCGACAGCGTCATGTGCCAGCGCCGCCAGAAATCCTGGATGCTGGGCGAGCGATAGGGCGCCTCGAAGTTCTGCGGCAGAACGATGCCGAAGAGCAAAGCGAGACCGAGCGCCATGTCGGTGTAGCCGGAGAAGTCGAAATAAATCTGGAAGGTGAAGGCGAGCGTTCCCTGCCAGGCCTCGGCCATGCTGACGACCTTGCCCGCTGCCGCAGCGGCGAAGACCGGGTTGGCGTATTCGGCCAGCGGGTCGCCGATCAGCACCTTCTTGGCCAAGCCGAAGGTCAGCAGCATCAGGCCGCGTGCGATTCGCTCGGCAGCGTCGGGGCGCTGATAAGGCCGCTCGTCGAGCTGGTGCATGATCTCGCGCCAGCGGACGAGCGGGCCGGCGAGCACCTGCGGGAAGAAGGCGATGTAGAGGGCATAGCGGACGATATCGTAGCGCGGCGCCTGCCCACGCCTGAGATCCGTCAGGTACATGATGTGGTGGAAGGTGAAGAAGGAGATCCCGAGCGGCAGCGCGATATCGAATTTCGGCGCCGGCAATCCCGGAATCATTCCAGCGAGATCGGCGAAGAAGTTGAAGTACTTGAACACTGCGAGGACGGCGAGGTTCAGCACGATCGCCAGTGTGATCAGCCCGCTCGACTTGGTCTTCTGAAAGGCCTCAGCGATCAGCCAGTTCAGCCCGATGGAGAGAGCGAGCAACGGCAGGAAGCGCCAGTCCCAATAGCCGTAGAAGGCGAAGGACAGCACGACGAGAACCGGCAGCCGCCAGCGCGGCGCGAAGCGCTCGGCCAGCCAGTGCAGCGCGAGCGCCAGCGGCAAAAAGGCAAGCAGGAAAGCGAAGGAGTTGAACAGCATCCGGGCAGGGCAGATCAGAGGATGGCTGCCGCCTTAGACCATTATCCGGTGCGAGTCATGCCCGAGGGCAATGCGCCCGGGCGTCATTCTCGGGCGGAGCGAAGCGCAGACCCGAGAATCTCATGCCGAAAGAGGCTCTGGCATGAGATGCTCTGGTCAGGCTCGAGCATGACGCGCCCTGTGATTTTACAGCGGAATGTTGTCGTGCTTGCGCCAGGGCCGCTCGACGTTCTTGGTCCTGAGCATGGCGAGCGCGCGGGCAACGCGGCGTCGCGTCGAGTGCGGCATGATGACCTCGTCGACATAGCCGCGCTCGGYCGCGACGAAGGGGGACATGAAGCGGTCCTCATATTCCTTGGTCTGGCGCGCGATGGTCTCGGCGTCGCCGCCGCGGAAGATGATCTCGACTGCGCCCTTGGCACCCATTACCGCGATCTGCGCGGTCGGCCAGGCATAGTTGACGTCCGCCCCGATATGCTTGGAGGCCATCACGTCATAGGCGCCGCCGAAGGCCTTGCGGGTGATGATCGTGACCAGCGGCACCGTGCATTCCGAGTAGGCGTAGAGCAGCTTAGCGCCATGCTTGATCAGCCCGCCATATTCCTGCGCCGTGCCCGGCAGGAAGCCGGGAACGTCGACGAAGGTGACGATCGGGATTTCGAAGGCGTCACAATAGCGCACGAAGCGGGCGGCCTTGCGCGAGGCGTCGGAGTCGAGCACGCCCGCCAGTACCATCGGCTGGTTGGCGACGATGCCGACGGTGCGGCCCTCGATGCGGGCGAAGCCGGTGACGATGTTCTTAGCGTAGGCTTCCTGGATCTCGAAGAAGTCGCCCTCGTCGACGGTCTTCTGGATGAGCTCCTTGATATCGTAGGGCTTGTTCGGGTTGTCCGGGACGAGCGTATCGAGGCTCATATCGACGCGATCGGGCACGTCGAATGACGGCCATTCCGGCACCCCGACGGTGTTGTTGGCCGGCAGGAAGTCGATCAGGCGGCGCACCTGCAAGAGCGCCTCGACATCGTTCTCGAAGGAGCCGTCGGCGACCGAGGACTTGCTGGTATGGACCTTGGCGCCGCCAAGCTCTTCGGAGGTGACGGTCTCGTTGGTGACGGTCTTCACCACCTCCGGGCCGGTCACGAACATATAGCTGGTGTCGCGGACCATGAAGATGAAGTCGGTCATCGCCGGCGAATAGACGTCGCCGCCGGCGCAGGGGCCCATGATGACGGAGATCTGCGGGATGACGCCCGAGGCCTGGACGTTGCGCTTGAAGACCTCGCCATAGCCGCCGAGTGCCGCGACGCCTTCCTGGATGCGGGCGCCGCCGGCATCGAACAGGCCGACGATCGGGGCGCGCATCTTCAACGCCATGTCCTGGATCTTGGTGATCTTCTGGGCATGCGTCTCGGAGAGCGAGCCGCCGAAGACGGTGAAGTCCTTGGAGAAGACGAAGACGGTGCGGCCATTGACCGTGCCCCAGCCGGTGACGACACCATCGCCGGGTATCTTTTCGCCCTTCTCCATGCCGAAGTCGACGCAGCGATGCTGCACGAACATGTCGAACTCCTCGAAGGAGTCCTTGTCGAGCAGAAGCTCGATGCGTTCGCGAGCCGTCAGCTTGCCGCGCTTGTGCTGCGCGTCGATCCGCCGTTCGCCGCCTCCCGATCGCGCGCCGGCGCGACGGTCTTCGAGCTGTTCGAGGATGTCCTTCATGGCGGCAAGCTCCGGGCGGAAATCGCGTCTCGAAGCCGGCTTAAGCGGCGCGACCGCCAGAGTCCATTACGACATTTGCTCAAGCGCGGAGCGGCATCATGCCGATCGCTCCGCCGGGTTACCCAGTTCGGTGTTCAGCCGGACGGCTTCCGTCACCAGAGCGGCTACGGTGGCTGGCGCGATCGAATCGCCTTCGTGCAGCTCCCAGGTCGCCATCTCGTATTTGCCGCCGGGTTTCAGCTGTGGCGCGATCTGTTGCAGGCGTTTGCCGCGCCAGAAGCCGAAGAGCACGCGCTTCGCCTCGGCGCGGATCAGCAGGACGGGGCCGTTGGCGAAATAGACCAGATGGGTCCATTTGATGCGCTCTTCGAGTGGGGCGGCGGCCAGTACGCCTTGCCGCAGATGCTCGACGAGGGCGCACTGCCAGCCCGCCAGCGCGGCGACATATCCGTCGGGTGAGGTCGCGGCCGGACCCATTGCCATGTGGCCACCTCTCAATTTTCCATCAGGGCGATCGAACGATGATCCGACCCCTGCCTGTTCGAAAGCTCAACCCTTCGTCAGCAACAGCACTGCGGCATCGAATTCGCGTCGGCGGATCGCGCGGCGCTCGGCCGCTTCCTCGTCCTGGCCCCAGACCGAGATCTGATAATCCTCGTCGAGATGCGCCGCCTGCCAGGCAGCCTCGGCATCGATCAGCCCGTTCGCAAGAGCGAGCAGAACGATGGTCGAGCCGGTCAGGGTCATGACGTTGTGGGCGCCAGCCAGAGCGACGGGCGCTGGAATCTTCTCGACCTGCCGGGCAACGCCAGCGAGCGTCTCGGCCGGTTGCTCGGCGAAGACGACGCCTTCGGCAAGGATGAAGCGCCCGCCAATCAGCGCCTCGACGCCCTTCACGATGGGCTGCCAGACTTCATCCTGCCGCGTCACGAGCGCCTCTGGCTCACCGGCGCGATAGCAGAGCGCATCGGATGCGGAATAGCGCACGATCTCGGCCCGAACGGCTTCCTGCTGATCCTCGACACCGTCCAGCGCCGAGTTGACGAGGCGCGTCAGAGGCATCCGGGCCGGGTCGATCCGCTCGATCTGCTGCTCCCACTCGGCTGCGAGGGCCTCGGCGACAGCGCGGGAGCCGACAGCCAGCGGCTTGCGGGCCGGCGTGCGGGCGGTTCTGCAGTCGAGCGCGACATGGAACAGGCCGTCGCGCTCGAGCACGCCGGCTTCCTTGTAGAAGCGCGCGGGCAGGGGGTTGCGCATGGCCTGCTGGGCGGCCGCCACGGGATCCGGCTGGCTGGCGCCGGGCGAGCCGAAGCGGGCGAGGAAATCGTCTGTGGACATGGCCTCGCCATAGCGCATTCACGCCGGGCTTGAAACCGGGCGCTTTAGGCGGAGCGGACGCGTCCGAGGAACTGCGCGACCTCGGCGTCGAGATGCGACGACTGCAGGGAGAGCTGGTCGGCGGAGTCGGCGATGTGGCTGGCGGCTTCGTCGGTCTCGGCGGCGACACGGCTGACGATGTAGATGTTGCCGGCAGCGGCGATCGTCTCCTCGGCCGCCTGGTTGCGGGAGGAGGCTTGCGATTTCGTAAACTCGACAAGCTCCGTGAGCCGGATTGCTCGCGATGGTTGTGGCTTGTCAGCTGCGGAACCGATCCTGCCATGCCGGCTTGGCGCCGGGGAAGGGCAGGGCCGTCGCCGCATGCACGCCGCGAGCGATCGCGCGCGCCAGGACATCGGCTGCGGTGGTGCAGAGTTCGGTCAGGGCAAAGGCGTCGGATGGCGCGCCGCTGTAGCCGGTCGCCGCTGCGAAGACGATGTCGCCGTCGAGCGGGGCGTGGGCCGGACGCAAGGCGCGGGCGAGGCCGTCATGAGCCGCGAGGGCGAGGCGGCGCGCCTGTGCCTTGGTCAACACGGCGTCGGTCGCCACCAGCGCGATCGTCGTATTCTGCCCGGTGCCGCCCTTGAAGCGCAGGGCCGTGTCGGCCGGAGTGATCGTCGCCGGCCAGCCAAGCCCGCCGAATTCACCGCCGCGTTCGTAGGGAGCCGCCCAGAAATGCGGGCCGTCGCCGATCGTGGCGGTGCCGACGGCGTTGACGGCGACGAGGGCGCCGACGATCTGCCCGGTCGCGGCGCGGGCGCTGGCCGAGCCGATGCCGCCCTTCAGATTGGCGGTCGCGGCGCCAAAGCCGGCGCCTGTCGTGCCCAGTGCGAAGGTGGTGGAGGCTTCCGCCGCTGCGCGCGCGCCCAGCGCACGATAGGGCGTTTCGCCTTCGCCGCGCGCCCAGCGCTTCTCGCCGCCATTGATGAGGTCGAACAGGATGGCTTGCGGCACGATCGGGATGCGCAGGGCGCCGACCGGAAAGCCCCGCCCTTCGCGCGCCAGCCAGCTCATGACGCCGTCGGCCGCGCCCAGCCCCCACGCCGATCCGCCGGAGAGCACGATCGCGTCGACATGCTCGACCGTCATTTCGGGAAGGAGGAGCGCCGTGTCGCGGGTGCCCGGTGCGCCGCCGAGCACGGCGGCGGAAGCGATCGTCGGGCGTTCGAATATGGCTGCGGTCACGCCGGTCGCTGCCGTTGCGTCATCTGCATGGCCGACGAGGACGCCGCGGACATCGGTGATGAGGTTATGCATGGGACGTCCGATGGCGAACCGAATCGCGCGGCGCGCGTTGGCCTCACATTACGATCTTTTCATCTTCGGGCCATTGCCGGGTCAGACAGCGGGGGGCAGGCTGACTCCATCGCCAATCGGCCTCGAGACCCGCTGAGCGACATACCGACTGGACTGCCTCAAGGGAGATTCCCATGAAACCCATCGCTCTCATCGCCGCGTCGTCGATCGCGATGCTGGCCGGCACCTTCGCCCTGGCACAGCCGCAACCGGTCCCGCCCGCAGGCGGCGACCAGAAACAGGAGCGCTCGGAGACCCGCGAGCAGCGCCGGACCGAATGGCGTGAGCGCCGCGCCGAGCGCGCCAAGGCGCGTCTCGACGAGCGGCTGGCGAGGGTGCGCACGGACCTCAAGCTCAAGCCCGAGCAGACGGCAGCTTTCGACAAGGTCGAGGCGCTCGTCAAACAGCGCAGCGAGCAGCGTGTCCAGCAATGGACGGCGATGCGGGAGGAGCGCGAGAAGCTGCGCCATGCCGATCTGATGGAGCGGCTCGACGCAGCCGCCAGCCGGCAGAGCGAGCGCGCGGTCCGATCGAAGGAGCTGGCCGATGCGGTTCGCCCGCTCTGGACCACGCTCAGCGACGAGCAAAAGACGGTGCTCCGCCGCTCCGTGCGCGAAGCCATGGCGGAAGGACAAGAGCGCTTCCGCGAGATGCGCGCCTGGCGCGGCGGCGGGCAGCATGACGAGGATGATCGCGGGCCGCGCCGCTGGCGCGACCGGGACGACCGTCGCGACCGGGGCGGCTCCGACGACGACGAGTAAACCCCGCCGGTATTCGGCGATCGATCCCGAACCCTGACGACATCACGCCCCCGGCTCGCCCCGGGGGCGCATCTCATGCGATCGCCGCTGCCTGCCATGAAGCTGCAGCCGTATGTTTATCCAGGCCGTCCAGCTTACGCCGTTCCTGACGAGAGCGAGATTATCGCCCAGCTCATGAGCAAGGCGGCCTATCGCAAGGAACCCGACCAGGTCGTCGACAGGCTGGCGCGACTGCCGCTGGT
Organism: Allobosea sp. P4_C6; assembly: GCF_056402015.1. Classification (NCBI taxonomy): domain Bacteria; kingdom Pseudomonadati; phylum Pseudomonadota; class Alphaproteobacteria; order Hyphomicrobiales; family Alloboseaceae; genus Allobosea; species Allobosea sp. P4_C6. The sequence continues at coordinate 17,832 of NZ_JBFUIF010000002.1, read as the reverse complement.
GAGCCACGCCACCTGGGAGAGCAGCGTCAGCGCTGACCTGACGCGCCACTGCTGTCCGGGCGAGATGCGATGCCGCTATTCGCGGCCTTTCAGGCGGCTCAGCCGCCGACCGTGTCGGTCACGCATTTCTTGGTGAAGCTCGCCTTGGCCGCGCCGGCCAGCTTCCTGTCGGCCGCCTGCTTGTCGCAGGATGCGGTCGCGTCCTTCTGGCATTTGGTCAGGAAGCTGGTCTTGGCCGCGCCGGCGAGCTTCTTGTCGGAAGCCTGGAGGTTGCAGCTCTGTGCCTGAGCAGCGCCCGCGGTGCAGCCCAGGACGAACGCGATGAGCAAGGCTCTCTTCATGCGAATCTCCTCTCGATGGGAGGACGACGCTACGGCATCCCACGCCGAAGGCAAACGTGGATCATGAAGCTGCCTTGCTTTTGCCGGACTTGCTAACGCACGGATCTGAATGGGGTTTCCGAAATTCACCATATCCATTCAGGTTGGATTCACAGGTCGCCATTTACGCTTTGTCAGCAAATGCGATGCGAGAGGTTAGCCATGAAGCAGACGTGGTTAGCATGGGCGATGCGAGCCTTCATCGGGTCCGTCTTTGTCGTGTGCCTCTTCGGGCCCTACGCGCTGTCGATCCTGATCGGTTGCGTCGGCGTGGGCTGCTATTTCTTCCGCGACGAGGTCGGCTCGCATCTCTAGGCGATGCGGTCTCATCGCGATCATCTGATCCGGCGCAGACGACAGGCCTTCACCCTTCCGCCCCTGTCATCCGAGCGCCAGATGCAGCCGGCGCCGCTTGGTGCCCGATCTTAGAGATGAATGACGGCCCGGCGCCTGAGCGTGACTGTCCGGTTCGCGACTTCATGGCCGCCGATACGGACATTGCCGCGGAACCGCATCTCGGCCTGAGCAACCGGTAGCGTCGCTAGGGAAGCGAGCAGCGCGCCGACAAGGCCGGGCAGATATCCACGAGCTCCGATCTCAGCATTTGGAGCGAGATTTACGCTCGTGGTCTTCACCGGCATCGGTAGGCGAGGAGGGCCGCGCCTGTTGCTCGATACAGGCGGCTGTCCCGCGTCGAACACAGCAGGATCAGGCGCAACAAAAAAGGGATGGCAGAAACCTGCCATCCCCCAAAATTTGCCAATGTGCGACCGGTAGGCCGCAGCCGGATCAGCGCGAGTAGAACTCGATGACCAGGTTCGGTTCCATCTGCACCGCGTAGGGCACGTCCGACAGGGTCGGGGTGCGGGTGAAGGTGGCCGAGGACTTGGTGTGGTCGGCGTCGATGTAGTCAGGCACGTCGCGCTCAGCGAGGCCGGCGGACTCGATCACGATGGCGAGCTGCTTCGAGCTGTCCTTGACCGCGATCACGTCGCCCGGCTTCACCTGATAGGAAGCGATGTTGACGCGCTTGCCGTTCACGGTGATGTGGCCGTGGTTGACGAACTGGCGGGCGGCGAAGACGGTCGGCACGAACTTGGCGCGGTAGATCACCGCGTCGAGACGACGCTCCAGCAGGCCGACGAGGTTCTCGCCCGAGTCGCCCTTCAGGCGGATCGCCTCGGCGTAGTAGCGGCGGAACTGCTTCTCGGAGATCGAGCCGTAATAGCCCTTCAGCTTCTGCTTGGCGCGCAGCTGGGTGCCGAAGTCCGACGGCTTGCCCTTGCGGCGCTGGCCATGCTGGCCGGGGCCGTATTCACGACGATTGACCGGGGACTTCGGACGGCCCCAGATGTTCTGACCGAGGCGGCGGTCAATCTTGTACTTCGCCTCATGGCGCTTCGACATATCGCGTGTCCTCTATGGTTCGCGAGGTGAGGACCGCGCCCTCCTGTCCCCGTCTCCGGGGCGACAGATCCGACTCTGAAGTGAGTGGATCACGGGTGCGGAAAAAGCCACGCGGCCCCGTCAGGAGCCGCGCGACGGCGCTCTAGAACCATGCGCCGGCTGATTTGTCAAACGCGAATGGGTGCGGCGGCCGGTGCAGGGGCGTGCCGAGGGCTCAGTTTGCCAGCGGCACGGGCTCGATCGCAATGCGCGCCAGACCATAGCCGACAAGCGCGATCCGCAGCGGGCCGCTCAGCCCGGCGCCCGATGTGAAGACGGCGGTTGCGTCCGGGCAGGGGCCCTCGGCAACGGGGCCGAGGAGATTAACGACGCGGCGCGCGATCGCCGGAGCGGGGTCGATCCATTCGACCGGCCAGGGCGCGAGCCGCTTCATCCGCTCCAGGACGAGCGGGTAGTGGGTGCAGGACAGCGTGACGACATCGGTGCGGCCCCGGCCCGACACGACGAAGCACGGCGCGATCTCGGCGAGCAGGGCATCGTCATCGACGGGTTCGCCCCGGAGCGCCTGTTCGGCCAGGCCGGCAAGCCGTGTCGAGCCGACGAGCGTGACATGGCACGAAGCGGCATAGGTCTCGATCAGCTCGCGGGTATAGACGCGTGCGACAGTGCCGGGCGTGGCGAGGACAGAGATTATACCGCTCCGCGTTGCCGCCGCGGCGGGCTTGATCGCTGGCACCGTGCCGACGAAGGGGATGGCGAAGCGCGCCCGCAGTGCCGGCAGCACGAGCGTGGAAGCCGTGTTGCAGGCGATGACGACGAGATCGGGGTGATAGCGGGCGACGAGCCGCTCCATCACCGCGAGGATGCGGGTGACGAGCTCATCCTCGCCGAGCCGGCCATAGGGAAAACCGGCATCGTCGGCAGCGTAGACGATATGCGCGCCGGGACAGGCCTGCGTCGTCCGCGACAGCACGGTGAGGCCGCCGAGCCCGGAATCGAAGACGAGGATGGTGGGTTGGGGGCGCGGGACCGCCAGGGGGCGGTATTCCGTTCCAGCGAGAAGATCGACCTGCATGTCAGCGCCGCGAGACGTCAAAATCCGACTCCGCCAGAGACCGGTTAAAGGAGAGTCAACGATGCCCTGCATTGATGTCCTGAATTTAGTTGACTTGGTCCACTAAGCTGGCTGATTCCGGCTGCGGAGGTGAGCCATGGACTCTATCGAAAACGCTGCCGTAGCGGCGATCCGCCGGTTCAATCGCTTTCACACCCGCTGGGTTGGCGCGCTCGGAAGCAGTCTGCACGGCTCCGGCGTGCCGCTGACCGAGGCACGCGTGCTCTATGAACTGGCGAAGCGCGACGACTGGCAGGCGGCGGAGATGGCGAAGGCGCTCGATCTCGACCCCGCCTATCTCTCGCGCATCCTGAAGCGCTTTGCGGCGCAGGGCTTGATCGAGCGCAGCCGATCATCGGCCGACGGGCGGGCGTGGCGGTTGCGGCTGACCGCGGAAGGCAGGGCGTTCTTCGCTGCGCTGGATGAGGCTTCCGATACGCAGGCACGAGCGATCCTGTCCTGGCTGGACCCCTCGCAGCAGGCGAATCTGGTCGACGCACTCGACACGACGCAGGGCTTTCTCTCATCGGAGCCGCAAGCCCGTTCAGAACCCGTCATCCGCGAGCATCGGGCTGGCGATATCGGCTGGGTGATTTCTGCCCATGGTCGGCTCTATGCCGAGGACTACGGCTGGGATCTGAGTTTCGAGGCACTCGTCGCGGAGATCGCGGCCAAGTTCCTGCGTGATTTCAAGCCGGGGCGCGAGCGCTGCTTCATCGCCGAGCTGGGTGGCGCGCCGGCCGGATCGGCCTTCGTCGTGCAGGAGGATGAGGCTACGGCCAAGCTCAGGCTCGTGCTGGTCGAGAGGCGGGCGCAGGGGCTGGGGCTCGGCAAGACGCTCGTGCGCGAGGCGATCGGCTTCGCCCGTGATGCGGGCTATACGCGCATGGTGCTCTGGACCAACGATATCCTCCATGCCGCGCGCGCGATCTATCTCGCGGAGGGCTTTCGGCTGGTGGCCGAGGAAACGCACCATTCCTTCGGCCAGCATCTGGTCGGGCAGAGTTGGGAACTGATCCTGTAGAGGGACGAAACCCTGTCGTCAGGCCTTGAGCCGCGCGAGCGCCGTTGCTGCAGCGCGGCCGGCCAGCGTGGCGCCGCCGACCGTCATGGCGCCGCCGCCCGCAGTCGCCTCGCCGGCAATGACGAGCCGGCCGCCGATGGGTTGGGCAAGCGCCTCCCGGGCGTTCTCGTGGCCGGGATCGCAGACGGAATAGGAGCCCCGCGAGAAGGGGTCGGTCCACCAGGCCGGAAAGGACACCGCCTTGACCGCCTTGCGGAAATCGGCGCCGACCATCGTCGCGAGCAGGTCGACGACATGGGCGCGCGCCTCCTGCGTGCCGGCTTCGGAGAGCTTGCGTGCATAGTCGCCGCCGCAATAGCCGATGACGATGTCCTTGCCGTCCGGGAACATGTCGAAATTCATCATGCGCTCGGGCGCTCCGGCCTCGAGCAGGCTCGCCCCCGGCGTGAGGCCGAAACGATCGCCCTCGACCCGAAACGCAATCTTGGTCAGCGCGCCCATATGCAGGCCCGTGAGAGCATCGCGGGTCGCGGCGGGCAATTCCGGGGTAAAGCGGATAGCGCCGGCCTTGAGGACGCCGACCGGCACGGTGACGATGCAGCCATTGGCGCGCAACTCGCCGGAGCGAGAGGCCACCGTGACGGAGGGGCCATCCCAGCGAATCGCTTCGACGGGCTCGTTCAGCCGGATATCCAGGCCGGCGGCTGAGCGGGTGACGAGATCGCCGTAGCCGGAGGGAATGACGAGATCGTCGCCCGACCAGAGGCGTTGATAGTCGCGGGCCGAAATCCGGCTGGATTCCTCACCGATCGAAAGCAGCAAGCCAGATGCCGCAACGGGAGCGCTGTCGGGGCCGAGGTCGCCGAGCAATTCCGCGATCGACATATCGCGTGCCGCGAGATCGACAGTCTCAAGCCGGCGGTCGATCTGGTTGAAGGTATCGCGTCGGCGGCGACGATCGGCATCCGCCATGGGGCGTCCGTTGGCGAAGACGCGGAAGCCACCGCCCCAGGACTCCTCCGCCGTCTCGATGCGGAGCTCGCGGGCAATCTGGACCCACGGATTGCGCTCCGCCCAATGGATGAACATCGCGCCCGCGTCATAGGCCGGGCCGAGCGAATTATCGGTGAAGGCACGCCCGCCGACGCGGCCGCGCGCCTCCAGAACGATGGGTTTGCGCCCCGCTGCGCGCAGCGCCTGGGCGGCCGCGATACCCGCCGCACCCGCGCCGACGACGACGATATCGACGTCTGTCGCAGCCGAACTGCGGCCGGAGATGGCGAAAGCGGCGGCCATGGCGCTGCCTCCGGTCAGCAGCTTGCGGCGGGTCGTTCTGGTGTGGCGGGAATTCATGACAGGACAATGCGCGCTGTCGGCGACGTTGCAATGGCCGGAGCGGCGGCAGGCATGACTTCGGCGATCACGACCTCGGGAGCGATGCGTGATGTCGCCCGGAAGAGACGATGCAGTTCTACATTGGAATAGTTATTTATTAGAACGTATCTATTGTTTTGCTGAATCTTTCTCGACAATTGACAGTATCCATTACGATCAATATCGGTCCATCAGCCTTATTCGAGCGTATAGGGCCTTCTTTTTACTCATTTTAAATTGCTGCGCAGGCTCAACCGCCGCGCGACAAGGACGGGACACGGGCGATGGGGTATCTTTCCGGTCGGCTTCGCGGGGGCGTGGCGCTTGGGAGCCTGGCATTGGTGCTTCTGGCTTCATCCGCTGAGGCGCAGCAACGGACCCGCCAGGCGGCGCCAGCGCCGGTTTTGGTCGGCGATGCCCCGGTCGTGCTCGACCAGATCAATGTGCAGGGCGAGGGCGTGCCCGGCGGCGCGCTGCTGAGCGGCCCCACGACGACGCGCACGACACGCCAGGAACTGGACCGCGAGCAGATCCAGAGCCTGACGGATCTCTCGAACCGCGTCGAAGCCGGCATCACCTTCAACCGCCAGACCAATTCGCTCAACATCCGCGGCCTTGACGGCGCGCGCGTGCTGACGACCATCGACGGCATCCGCCAACCCTTCCTGACCGACACGCGCGTCAACGGTCGCGGAATAGGGGCGGCCTTCGACTTCGACTCGCTGTCCACGCTCGACCTGCTGCGCGGCGGCAGCGGCGCCAGCACGCTGGGCGGCGGCGCGCTTGGTGGCGCGCTGGCCGTGCGAACGCTCGATCCCGAGGACCTGCTGCGCAACGGCCGTTCCTATGGCGCGCTGGCCAAGACCGGCTACGACAGCACGGACCGCGCCTGGTTCGGCAGCGCCGCGGCTGCGGCCAAGATGGGCAATACCTCCGTCCTGCTGCAGGGCAGCTTCCGCGACGGGCACGAGATCGACAACAAGGGCACCAACAAGTCGATCGGCGCAGCGCGTACGGCCCCCAACCCGTCCGATTTCAACCAGTACAATTTCCTCGCCAAACTCTACCAGCAGGTCGGGGATCACCGCTTCGGCATTCAGGGCGAGCTCTTCAAGCGCGCCGACCGGGTGCAGACCCGCACCAGCACGGTGTCGCTGACCGGCAACTTCCGCCCCGGCTCCTACCAGACCGGCGAGGATGTCGAGCGCAACCGCGTTTCGCTGACCTACGACTACAAGGTGCCTGGCTCGTTCTTCGACGAGGCCCATGCCGTTGCCTACTGGCAGCGCCTCAAGCGCAACGATCTCGTCAATGCCTGGCGTTACACCACCATCATCGGGCCCTATGCGCGCAACAACGAGAATGAAGAGAACGCCTACGGCTTCAACGGCCACGTCATCAAGAATTTCCAGACGGGTGCGCTCACGCACCGCGTGATGGTCGGCACGGAATTGCGCATGTCGTCGCTGGAACAGTACTCGGCCGGTGTCGACAACTGCCCGGCGCGTCCGGCGTCCGGTTCGTTCACAGGGGCGCTTGCCACCTGCAACAATCTTTTCAGCAACCAGGCCGACCAGCCGAAGGTCGACGGCAAGCTCGTCGGCATCTACGTGCATGACGAGATCGGCCTCATCGACAATCGCCTGCGCATCACGCCCGGCGTGCGCTTTGACTGGTACGAGGAGAAGCCGCAGGATACGCCGGCCTATACGCTCGGCGGCTCGCGCCCGGTCGGCCTGCCGCCGTCATCGAGCGATACGGGCTGGTCGCCGCGCGTCCGGCTCGAATACGATATCCTGAAGAACGCGCCCTTCGTGAAGGACGTGACCTTCTTCGCGCAGTGGGCCAAGACCTTCCGGGCGCCGACAGCCGACGAACTCTATGGCCGCTTCGGTGGGCCCTCCACCTATCTGCGCGCGGGCAATCCGACCCTGCGTCCTGAAACCGGCAACGGCATCGATGTCGGCCTGCGCTTCGGCGACAAGCAGCTCGGCGGCTCGGTCACCTATTTCCACAGCAACTACCGCAATTTCATCGAGAGCTACCAGTCTCAGGCGCCGGGCGTCGGCGGGCTTTATCCGCAGGGCGGCATCACCACCTTCCGGAATATCCCGCAAGCCGAGATTCAGGGCGTCGAGGTCAATGGGCAGTATGCCTTCGCGACGAACTGGCTGGTGCGCGGCTCGTTCGCCTATACCCACGGCAAGAACGAGACCGACAACACCTACCTGAACTCGATCCCGCCGGTGCAGGGCATTGTCGCGATTGCCTACGGCACGGATTACTGGGGCGCCGAAGTCTCGACCAAACTCGCCGGCAAGCGTGACGACGTCGCGGCGACGACGGGTAGCGCTCAGGGCTTCCGGGCACCAGGCTACGCCATCTTCAACGCCTCGGCCTGGTGGCGCCCGATGCCGCAGATCGCGGACCTTGAACTGCAGATCGGCGTCTACAATATCTTCGATCGCAAGTACTTCGACGCGGTCAACGTCCCGACCGGGGTGCTGGCGCAGGCCCGCGACTATTACAGCGAGCCGGGCCGCACCGTGAAGGCGACGTTGAAGTATCAGTTCTGACCGGGCGTTTCGAGACCCCCCGGACCAGACAAGCCGGCCCTTCGGGGCCGGCTTTTTTATTCTTCTGACTGGTCCGGCGTCTCGGCTTGCCGCGCCAGGAGCCGCGCCTTCTTCGGCCCCTCGACCAGCGACTTGAAGACGCCGCGCAACGTCCGGGCCTCCTGCTCGGTCATGTCGAGCCGGTGCAGGATGTCGCGCAGATTGGCGGTCATGACCGGCTTCTTGCCGGCCGGGAAGAAGCCGCTGAGGTCGAGCTCGCCTTCGAGATAGTCGAACATCGAGAGGATCGTGGCGCGGCTCGCGGGCGGCGAGGGGTTATTCTCGCGGAAGGGCGGTTCGCCGCCCGTCGTCTTGAACCACTCGTAGCCGTTCAGCAGCACGGCCTGTGCGAGGTTGAGCGAGGCGAAGGCCGGGTTGACCGGGAAGGTCAGGATCGCATCGGCGAAGCTGATCTCCTCATTGGTCAGGCCGATGCGCTCGCGCCCGAACAGGATGCCGACGCGCTCGCCGCCGCTGACGCGCTCCGCGACCTCCGGCATCGCCTCGGCCGGCGTCAGCACGCGCTTCATCTGGCCGCGTTCGCGGGCGGTGGTGGCGAGCACGTAGTTGAGATCGGCGATGGCCTCGGCCGCGCTGGCGAAGAGGCGGGCGTTCTCAAGGATATGCGTCGCGCCGGAGGCGGCGGCCGTCGCGCCCTTCTTGAGGCCGCCACCGCTGGGCCAGCCGTCGCGCGGGGCGACAAGGCGCATCTCGGACAGGCCGAAATTCGCCATGGCGCGGGCGCACATGCCGATGTTCTCGGCAAGCTGCGGCTCGACCAGGATGACGATGGGGGCGGGGCCCTGGAGGGCCGGGCGGGTACGGTCGGTGCCGGAACCGGTCATGGAGAGGTCAGGTCTTGTCTTTGCGGTGAGGCTTGCATCGCGCTCAGGACGGTCGGGCGCGATGGGCAAGCTCATACGTCATGCTCGCCCTTGTGGCGAGCATCCACGTCTTGAACCCCGCGCCTGACAAGAAAAGACGTGGATGGTCGGGACAAGCCCGACCATGACAACACTTGGTGTTCAGCCCGCCGCCTGCTCGACCGCGCGCAGCACCCGCAGCGTGTTGCCACCCGCGAGCTTGGCGAGATTCTCCTCCGACCAGCCGCGGCGGATCAGCTCGGCGATCGCTGAGGGGAAGGTCGTGGTGTCCTCGAGCCCGTCCGGATTGACCCAGCCGAAGAAATCCGAGCCGATGCCGATGTGGTCGTGGCCGATGCGCTTGGCGAGGTATTCGACATGGTCACAGTACTCGACCAGCGTCGCCTTCGGGCGCGGGCCGGTGTTGCGTGCGATCTCGGCCTCGACCTTTGCGTAGTCCATGCCATCGGGTGTCTTGCCGTATTGATCCTTGGCTGGGCGGTGCCAGTCGCGCGAGGCCTGGCTGATGAAGTCCGGCACGAAGGTCGCCATGACCACGCCGCCATTGCCGGCGACGCGATCGAGCACGTCGTCGGGCACGTTGCGCGGATGGTCGCAGAGCGAGAAGGCGTTGGAGTGCGACCAGACCAGCGGAGCGCTGGAGACGTCGAGCGCGTCATGCATCACGCGGGGCGCGACATGGGCGAGATCGATGACCATGCCCAGCTTGTTCATCCGGCGCAGCACGTCCTTGCCGAACGCGGTCAGGCCGTTGTGGCGCGGGGCGTCGGTGGCGGAATCGCACCAGTCGGTGGTGTCGTTGTGGCAGAGCGTCATCAGCCGCACGCCGAGATCGTAATAGGCATCGAGCGCGTCGAGCTCGTTGTCGAGCGCCGTGCCGTTCTCGATGGTCATGAACAGCGCGATCCGGCCCTCGGCCTTGGCGGATTCGATATCCGCCGCGGACAGGCCGGGACGGAAGACATCGGCATGGCGCTTGAGGATATCGCGCATCAGCGCGATCTGGGCGAGCGCGAAGCCGGCGGGCCGGGCCTGCTTCGGCGGCACATAGGCCGCGAAGAACTGGGCGGCCAGCTTGCCGGCCTGCATGCGCGGGATGTCGGTGTCGCCCTCGGCATGGACCTTGTCGAGGCCATAGGCGGCGACGTCGCCCTTCGCCCTGGCATCCTTGCGGATGACATAGGGCAGGTCGTTATGCCCGTCGATCAGCGGCACCCGGTCCAGCAGCGCGAGCGCGGCGGCATAGGCATTGTCCTGGACGGGCGGTTTGGCGAGGGCCATGGCGAGGTCTCGGTCAAGAATCGGGAGCCGGATCGTGACAGGCCCGGCGCAGCGAGGCGAGGGGGCCCGGTGCAGACCGGCTATCCGCCGGGCGTCATGCTCGGGCTTGACCCGAGCATCTCGTGCAGGAGAGGGCGCTTTTTCCGTGAAGAGATTCTCGGGTCCGCGCAGGCGCGGCCCGGGAATGACGGCACTGGCTAAATGAACCGCGCGGGCGCAAACGGCGCCGGATCGACGAAGACCTTCTGGCCGCTGACCATCTCGGCGATCATGCGGCCGGTGACGGCGGCCAGCGTCAGGCCGTGATGGGCGTGGCCGAAGGAGAACCACAGGTTCTTGTGCTTCGGTGCCGGGCCGATGATCGGCATCATGTCCGGCGTGCAGGGGCGGCGGCCGAGCCAGGGCTCGGCGTCGAGGCGCTCGCCCAGCGGGAACAGCGCCTTGGCGATTGGCTCGGCGCGGGCGAGCTGGACCGGCGTCTTGGGCGCGTCGCGATCGGCGAACTCCGCGCCCGTGGTCAGGCGGATGCCCTGCTGCATCGGGGCCAGGAAATAGCCGCGCTCGGTGTCGAGCACCGGATGGTTGAGCACGGCGTTGCCCTGCGGCTTGTAGTGCATGTGGTAGCCGCGCTTCACCGCCAGCGGCAGCCGGTAGCCGAGCTTGTTGGTCAGCATGTCGGCCCAAGGGCCGAGCGCGACGACGACGTCCTTCGCCTGTGCCTTGGTGCCTTCGGCGAGGGTGACGTTCCATTCGGCGCCGTTCTGCACCAGCGTCGTCGCATCGCCGATGGCGAGCTTGCCGCCGAGCTTCTCGAAGAGCGCGACATAGGCCTTCGACAGGCCCAGCGGATCGATGACGGTGGTCGGGTCGGTCCAGTGCAGGCCGCCGATTAGGCTGGAATGATCGAGATGCGGCTCCGCGGCCTTGAGCGCCGCCATGTCGAGCGCCCGATAGTTCAGGCCGAACTCCCGGTGCCAGCGGGCAGCCTCGGCAAGGCGCTCGTCGCGCTGCTGCTCGGTGCGGAAGACCTTCATCCAGCCGTTGCGGCGCAGGAGTTCGGTGGCGCCGGCTTCCTGCGCGAGCGCATCATGCTCGGTGACGCAATGCTCGATCAGCGTCGCGTATTTATGCGCGATCGCCTCATGGTGGGAGGCGCGCGAATGCATCCAGTAGGAGAACAGGAAGGGCGCGAGCTTCGGGATGGCCTGCCAATGATAATGCGCATCGATGGTGTTGTTCATCGCGTAGCGGATGAGCGCGCCGAAATCGTGCGGGAAGCCGTAGGGGTAGACGCCCTCGCGCTGGATCAGGCCGGCATTGCCGTAGCTGGTCTCCTCGCCAGGTCCCCGCCGGTCGACCAGCAGGGTCGAGCGCCCGGCCTTCTGCAGGTGAAGCGCGACCGAAATGCCGACGATCCCGGCGCCGAGTACGATCGTATCCACCTTCATGACCTGCTCCTGCCAACGCTTTTCCCTGCAAAAATACCGGTTTGCGGCGGCTTGTCAGCGGCGCGACCGTATTTTGCGTCGAATGGCCAAATCTTTCGCAAATTCTGCGCCAATTCGCTCCGGTCGATGATCTCAGGCAGTCTTTGGTCGATTCAGGCGCAATTTTATGCCGACGCAGAACCGCCCCGCTTGGCAGGCAGGTGACGCTTCATCCGCCATGGGCCAGTGTGCGGCTCTTTCACGAATGATTCCAGAGCCGTGCCGATGCGTCCTGCCGCCTTTCTCGCCGCCGCGCTCGCATGGCTCGGGCGCTACGGTACCCAGGGGTTCGCGCTCTCGATCTTTCTCGGGCTCGCCCTGCCGCAATTCTCCGCCGCGGCCCGCCCGGTACTGCCCTTCACCATCTTCTGTTTCACCACGGTCGTATTCATGCGGGTCGACCTCGGCGTCACCGCCCGGCTGCTACGGCGCCCAGCCAAGCTCGCCGCGGCCTGCCTATGGCTCGTCACCGGGCCGGTGCTGATCATCGGCGGGGCTCTGCTCATTGTCGGGCGGGAAAATCTCGATCCGGGCATCGTGCTCGGGCTGGCGATCATGGGCGCGGCGCCGCCGATCATGTCGTCGCCGGCTGTCGCGATCCTCTACGGCTTCGAGCCGTCGCTGATCATCGCCAGCGTCATCGTCACCACGATCGTGAGTCCGATCGTCGCGCCGCTGCTGGTGGAACTGCTCGCGGGGGCCGCTGTGCCGCTCGACCGCTGGGTGCTGGCGCTCAGGCTGCTGATCTTCATCGGCGGCGGCATGGCCATCGCCTTCGCGCTGCGGTCCTGGCTCGGCGTCGAGCGGATCAGGGCGATGAAGGCCAATCTCGATGGCTTCGGGGTGCTGATGTACTTCATCTTCGCCATCGCGGCGATGGATGGGGTGACGCGCGCCGCGCTCGACAATCCCCGGCTCGTCCTGTTCGTGCTGGCCTGCGTCTTCGCGGTCTCGGCGGCGGGGCTCCTGTCGGCATGGCTGGTGCTGCGGCGGCTGCCGGCGTCCGAACGCTTCATGATCGGCTATGGCACCGGGCAGCGGAACATGGGGCTGCTGGTCGCGGCGCTCGGCGCCGGCGTCTCGCCTACGACCTTTCTGTTCTTCGCGCTGGCGCAGTTCCCGATCTACCTGCTGCCCTGGCTGCTGGGCGGTGTCGCGGCCCGTATCCGGCGCCGGGAAGCTGCTGACGGGCGTTGACGCGGGGCCCTGCGAGGCTTTGGACGTCGCAGGAGAGCCGCGCCATGATCACACTCCATTGCGGGCCGCTGAGCCTGTTCTCGCGCAAGGTCGAGATCGCGTTGAAGGAAAAAGGCCTGTCCTTCCAGCGCATCATGGTGCCGTTCAACCAGACGACCGGGTACGACCCACGGCATCCCGAGGTGCTGGCGCTCAATCCGAAGCGGCAGGTGCCGGTGCTCAGCGATTGCGGGCTCGTGCTCTACGATTCAACGGTGATCAACGAGTATCTCGACGAAGCCTATCCCGAGCCGAAGCTGATGCCGGACTCACCCGTCGACCGGGCGCGCTGCCGTCTCGATGAGCTCTATGGCGACGAAATTCTGTTCCAGGCGCTGAGGCCGCTGATGCACCGCACGGCGCCGCCATCGCCGGACCGCGACCGCCGCATCGCGCAAGAGGCCGATGCGCTGATCGCCGAGGAGGAGCTGCTGCGGCATTACGAGGTGCTGGAACAGAAGCTGGCGGGCCGCGAATTCTTCGGCGGCCGGCTCTCTTTGGCGGATATCGCCCTGTTCATGAGCGTGCTTTTCGTCCGCCGTCTTGGTGGCCCCTCGCTCGACGGCTTCGAGGCCTTGGCCGGATGGTTCGCGCGGCTGAAGCTACGCCCGGCCTTCGCGCAAGTCGTGGCGGAGATCGCGGAAGCCGATAGAAGGCTGTCCTTTCCGGTGAAATTGCGCTCCGCCTGATTGCCGCAGGCGTCCCGGGGCGCTAAACCCCCGGCCATGACGCGCTCCATCCGTATCGCTCCTTCGATCCTCTCGGCCGATTTCGCCAAGCTGGGCGAAGAGGTGCGCGCGATCGACGAGGCCGGCGCCGACTGGATCCATTGCGACGTGATGGACGGGCATTTCGTGCCCAACATCACTTTCGGCCCCGATGTGCTGAAGGCGATCCGCCCGCATACGAAAAAGTTCTTCGACGTGCATCTCATGATCGCGCCCGTCGACCCCTATGTCGAAGCCTTCGCCAAAGCGGGCGCAGACCTGATCTCCTTCCATGTCGAGGCGGGCCCGCATCCGCACCGCACGCTGCAGGCGATCAAGGCTCAGGGCAAGCAGGCCGGCATCGTGCTCAACCCCGGCACGCCGGCGAGCGCGGCCGAGGCACTGATCGGGGATGTCGACCTCATCCTGCTGATGACAGTCAATCCCGGCTTCGGCGGGCAGAGCTTCATCCGCTCCGTGGTCGAGAAGGTCGCTCAGGTGAAGGCGTTGATCGGCGACCGGCCGATCGCGCTGGAGATCGACGGCGGCGTGACGCCCGAGACCGCGCCGCTGGTGGCGAAGGCCGGCGCCGACACGCTGGTCGCCGGCTCCGCGGTGTTCAAGGGCGGGCCTTCGACCTATGCCGGCAATATCGAAGCGATCCGCAAGGCGGCGGAAGCCGCGCGCGGCGCGTGGGTTTGAATTGAAAGGGCTCCGTCATTCCGGGCGGAGCGAAGCGCAGACCCGGAATCCATCATAGGGCGCGACGCCCCTCGATGGATCCGGATCGGCGCCGCTTCGCGGCTTGTCCGGGATGACGGCGCGCATTGTATGAAAGGCTTGCGATGATCCCGCGCTATTCCCGCCCCGAGATGGTCGCCATCTGGGAGCCGCAGACCCGTTTCCGCATCTGGTTCGAGATCGAGGCGCATGCCACCGACCGGCTGGCCGAGCTCGGCGTGGTGCCAAAGGAGGCTGCCGCGACGATCTGGGCCAAGGCCAGGGATGCCGTCTTCGACGTTGCGCGCATCGACGAGATCGAACGCGTCACCAAGCATGACGTCATCGCCTTCCTGACGCATCTGGCCGAGATCGTCGGGCCGGAGGCGCGCTTCGTCCATCAGGGCATGACCTCGTCGGACATCCTCGACACGACGTTGTCGGTCCAGCTCGCGCGGGCCACCGATATCCTGATCGCCGATGTCGATGCGCTGCTCGCCGCGATCAGGCGCCGCGCCTTCGAGCACAAGCTGACGCCGACCATCGGCCGCTCGCACGGCATCCATGCCGAGCCGGTCACCTTCGGGCTGAAGCTCGCCCAGGCCTATGCCGAGTTCGATCGCTGCCGCGCCCGCCTCGTCGCGGCGCGGGCGGAGATCGCGACCTGCGCGATTTCGGGCGCTGTCGGCACCTTCGCCAATATCGATCCGAGCGTGGAGGAGTACGTCGCCGCGAAGATGGGCCTGACCGTCGAGCCCGTCTCGACGCAGGTGATCCCGCGCGACCGGCATGCGATGTATTTCGCGACGCTCGGCGTCGTCGCTTCCTGCATCGAGCGCCTGGCGACCGAGATCCGGCATCTGCAGCGCACCGAGGTCTACGAGGCCGAGGAGTATTTCTCGCCGGGCCAGAAGGGGTCCTCGGCGATGCCGCACAAGCGCAATCCCGTGCTGACCGAGAATCTGACCGGGCTATCGCGCCTCGTGCGCGGCATGGTCACGCCGGCGCTGGAGAACGTCGCCCTCTGGCACGAGCGCGACATCTCGCACTCGTCAGTCGAGCGTATGATCGGCCCCGATGCGACGGTGACGCTCGACTTCGCGCTGGCGCGGCTGACCGGCGTCGTCGACAAGCTGCTGGTCTATCCGCAGAACATGCGCAAGAACCTCGACCGGCTCGGCGGCCTGCACAATTCGCAGCGCGTGCTGCTCGCCTTGACGCAGGCCGGGGCCAGCCGCGAGGATTCCTATTCCATGGTCCAGCGCAACGCGATGCGCACCTGGGAGCATGGCGAGGACTTCCTGACCAATCTGCTCGCCGACAAGGACGTGGCGGAGAAGCTCGCAGCTTCCGAACTCAAGGCGATGTTCGACGAAGGCTATCACTTCAAGCATGTCGACACGATCTTCCGCCGGGTATTCGGCGAGAGCTGACGGGCTGGACTTCGGCGGCGGCGGGGCTATCTACGCCTGATGAAATCCTCCGACGTCGATATCTTGATCATCCCTGGCTGGTCGGGCTCCGGGCCCGACCACTGGCAAAGCCGCTGGGAAACCCGCCTGAAGACGGCGCGCCGCGTCGAGCAGGCGGACTGGTACAAGCCCTCCCGCCATCTCTGGGCCGACCGGATCGTCCAGGCCGTCCGCAGCGCAACGCGGCCGGTCGTGCTCGTCGCGCATTCGGCCGGCTGCAGCGCAGTCGCCTTTGCCGCTGAACATCTACATCCCGGTGAGGTCACCGGTGCCTTCCTGGTCGCGCCGGCTTCGGAGAAGGCGAAGGGAGCGGTTCCGGGCATGGGGCCGGATTTCATCGCGCATCGCCGCCAGAAGCTGCCGTTCCCCTCGGTGTTGATCGCAAGCGCCACCGATCCCTATTGCACGTCGGACGAGGCTCGCGAATTGGCCGAAGCCTGGGGCTCGGAGTTCGTCGATGCCGGCGACAGCGGCCATCTCAACAGTGAGTCGGGGCATGGCCCCTGGCCGGACGGCCTGCTGCGTTTCGCGGGCTTTCTCAAGAGCTTGAGCGTGGTTCCGCAGAAACTGATTCAGTAGGAGCGCCGCCACCCCTTCTCGAATAGCGGCGAGATGCGCCGCCGGACCGGAGACCCTTCGAGCATGGATGCATTCTCTGATCCGCAAGCCGTCGCCCGCTATGCCGAAGGCCCGCCACGCCTGGTTCCCGGTCTCGCCGATCTGCAGCGCATGGTCACGCTTCTCCTCGCGGAGCGGGCGCCGGATGACGCGCGGATCCTGGTGCTCGGCGCAGGCGGCGGCCTGGAGATCAAGGTGTTTGCCGAAGCCCGGCCCGGTTGGCGCTTCGACGGTGTCGATCCATCAGCCGAGATGCTGGATCTCGCGCGGCTGACGCTCGGCCCACTGGCTGCTCGCGCAGATTTGCACCACGGCCTGATCGACATCGCGCCCGAGGGGCCGTTCGATGGCGCGGCCTGCATCCTGACCCTGCACTTCGTCGAACGCGAGGAGCGCCTGCGCACGCTTCGAGAGGTCCGCCGGCGCCTCAAGTCCGGTGCGCCCTTGGCCGTCGCGCATTTCAGTTTTCCGCAAGGGGAGGGTGATCGCGACCTCTGGCTGTCACGCTATGCCGCCTTCGCGGCCGCTTCGGGCATCGACCAAGCGCAGGCGCAGAAGGCGCGGTCCATGATCGGCGCGCGCCTGCCGATCCTCTCTCCCGAAGATGACGAGCAGCTTCTGCGCGAAGCGAGGTTCGGGGATGTCAGCTTGTTCTATGCGGGCTTCGCGTTCCGCGGCTGGGTGGCGTACGCCTGAGTGCCCGTTTCCGCGGACGGGATCCAAAGACCGGAGCTTCCGTCCGTGTCATGAGCGCGCCGGACCGGGTCAGGCGCTGGAATCCTGCCGATCACGCGTATGCTGCTCTGCGCCCTTCTGATGCGCCAGCCACGGCTCACGGCGGACGGTCCAGAGTTCATAGGCCGGCAGCAGCGCGCTGGGCGGCCCGTCCAGCGTGCCGAGCTTGATCTCGATCTCATCCGACTCGTCGTTCCAGCAGAACAGAGATGAGCCGCATTTCGGGCAGAAGCGATCGCCGCCCGCGCGACTCTGCCAGCAGCTGAGTTCGCCGGACAGGATCGCGCTGGCCTTGGGCCAGATTCCGAAGAAGGAGAAGGCCGAGCCGGACTCCTTCCGGCAGTTCTCGCAATGGCAGATACCGACGCGGATGGGCTCGCCGTCGAGTTCGTAGCGGACCTGTCCGCAGTTGCAGCCACCGGACAGTTTCATCGTGATCTCGCGCATCCCGGGTTCTCGTCGTCTTGGGCGACAGACCAACGGCGCGTGGTCAGGGTCGGTTCCCTAGACGTTGCATGACGCCCGCTTACGACGGTGGTCTCAATCGGTAATCGCAACACGCTACTTTTCCTTTGGAGATGGAGCGTGGGTGATGAAGCAGCGGCGGCGGATCTACTATTCGGCGGCCCAGCGGGCTGAGATCTGGGATCGCTGGAAGGCCGGCGAGTCGATGAGTTCGATTGGGCGGCGGTTCGATCGGGAGTCCTCTTCGGTGTTCTCGGTGCTTTCGCCGACGGGCGGCATTCGGCCTCCAGACCGGCGGCGGGCGCCGCGGGCG